>CAZIRV010000008.1:0-28831 GCA_964541845.1 uncultured Planctomycetales bacterium | reverse complement strand
CACTTGATTCCATTCTTTCCAGGAATCCGGAAGGGAAATGTATGATGATTACGGCAGAAGGAACTCTTCCACTTAGTATTGAAGCCCTTAAAAGAGGCGCGGTTGATTTTTTGGTGAAGCCTTTTGATCCTTTTATATTGAGATATTCTGTTGAGAAATTATTAAGGCATATTTTTTTGGAAAGAGAAAAAAAGCAGATTGAAGAACAATTCGTTCAGGAACAAAAAAAATATCAAAAAAATTTAGAAGCAGAAGTGATCCGCCGAACAAATGAAGCTGTTGAGGCTCGTCTCAAAGCAGAAAATGTAAATGCCATGAGGTCAGAATTTTTAGTTGACATGAGTCATGAATTGAAAACTTTGATGCATGGCATTTTAAGCTTTTCTGGTTTTGGAATTAAAAAGATAAGTAAGGCTCGAAACTGCGAGGGGAAAGAAGATTTGCTTGAGTATTTTCAAGAGATAAAAGGCTCCGGGGATCAACTATTTAAGCTATTGAATGAATTATTTAATTTGTCAAAACCGGAGTCTGGAAGAAATGGGTATTCTTTTAAGGAAAAAAAGTTATCCGTGATCGTAGAAAGCGTCGTAGAAGAGATGAGGCACCTCTATAAAGGTAAAAGTCCTAATATTGTTTTTAATAAGCCGGATTTTGATGGCGTTATCGAGATGGATCTGGAGAAAATAACTCAAGCCATAAAAAATTTACTATCAAATGCCCTTCAGTTTTTTTTAGAGGGTCAGAAAATTGTTTTAAATATCTGTGGAGAAGAAAAGAGGGTTTTGTTTTCCATTGAAGGTAAAGAACTTGGAGTTTCTGAGAAGGATGTTTTTGAATTTTTTGTACAGGGTATCAAGTCTAAAAATGGTGCTGGAGGAACAGGGCTAGGGCTTTCGATTACAAAAAATATTATTCAGGGGCATGGGGGTCGAATCTGGGTTGAACCTAATCCAGGAGGCGGAGCTATTTTTCGATTTACGATCCCAAGAAAGCAAAATTGAAACCTTAAAGAAAAAAAGTGCAGATTTCCTGACTCCACTTTACGTCCTATTTTGTCAGGTGGATACTAATCAGAAAACTCCTCCCTTGAACCATTCCTTATTCCTCTGTATTTAAGTAAAGTAGAACAAGTGTTTTTATTCTTTATGGTGCGGAAAATTATAAAAAATTTCTAACCACTTGAAAGGAGACGTGATGAGCGGACCAAGCAAAATTCTTATTGTTGATGATAATTTGATTAATGTTGATATTCTTCAGGAAAATTTAGCGGATGATTATCCTTTGGAGGTTGCTGTTTTCGGGCAGGAGGCTCTGGATAAAGCTGTGGTATTTAAACCGGATATTATTCTTTTAGACATTATGATGCCTGGAATGGATGGGTATGAGGTTTGTCGAAAAATTCGTTCAATCCCGGGGCTGTATTTTACAAAAATTATTATGCTTTCTGCAAAGGCCATGGATTCGGAAAAAATTGAGGGGTATGAAGCCGGAGCAGATGACTATATTGTTAAGCCTTTTAATAAGGATGAACTTCGGGCAAAAATTCAAGTCTATTCAAGATTGAAGTCGGAAGAAGAGATGAATGAGATGAAAAATGATCTTCTGTTATTGCTCTCTCATGAAACCAATACGCCACTCAATAGTATTAAAGGGTTTTCTGATTTGTTGTTTCAAACAACAGAATTGGATGATAGGCAAAAAGAATTTGTAACAACAATTATTAGGGCCGGAAATGATTTGGAAGTCTTTATTAAAAAGGCATTGGTTTTAAGCGGACTTAAAAGTGAGCATTTCGGGGTCAAGATGGAAAATGAATCGCTGTCGGGTCTTATTAATAATGTTGTTAACCGTGTAGAGTCGTTTGCTCAAGAAAGGAATATTCCCATTGATGTTCAAAATAATACACAAGAAAATGTTTTTATTCAGAGGGACCTTATGGAAAGTGCCGTTAAGTCAGTGGTTGAAAATGCAGTAAAATTTTCTCCTGAAGGCGAAAGGGTTTTGATCCAAACGGAATCTAATAATGGACATAATTTTATAAAGGTAAAAGACCGGGGAACGGGTATTAAAGGGCGGGATATGGAAAGCATTTTTGATTTATTTTCTATTCAGGACATGGCGCACCACCAGAAAGGGCAGGGATTAAGTCTGGCTGTAGCCCGTAATATTATGGAACGTCATAACGGAAGTTTAGAAGCGGAAAATAACGAAGAAGGTGGCGCTACGTTTACATTTAAACTTCCGGCAAAATAAAGAGACCCTCATTTCTCTCATCTGTCACCCCCGAATATTTTAGCCGGGGATCCATTTTTAAAAGGGGATGTGCTGTGAACGGTTAGGATTCAAGCAAAAATAACTTCCCTTTTTAGCTTTCAGATTTAGGTCAGATTTGGCCGATTTGATTGAGTGATTTTCGAGGCGTAGCGAGCTACGTTGAGGAAATTGCGATTGAAAATCGGTCAAAAATGGCCTGAAGATGAAGAAGCAAAAAGGGAAGTTATTCTTGCTTGAATCCTTACGAAAGGTTTTAAAAGTATGAAGATAAGAACGCTTCAATCTAACTTAATAAGATTTTTTCTTATTATTGCGTTTTTTTCCGTGGGATTCATTTCAATAATGAGTTTGTTTAATGCTGAAAGAGCCCTGAAGGAGTCTTCTTTAGTAGCTTTCCAGAAGGAAACAGAGAATAGCGCGCGTCATATTGAAGAAAAAATGCAAGAATACAAATCAGATCTTTTTTTGTTGGCCAATACGCCCCCTGTTAGGGCAATGATAAGGGCAAAAAATTCAGGAGGGATTGATCCTGTTTCTAAAGATAGTTTTGATTCGTGGAAGGCTCGGTTTTTGACTATTTTACAGGCTATGATGGAGTCAAAAAAGTTCTATCAGCAAATACGTTTTATTTATTTAGGACGTGAAGTTGTGAGGGTAGATTTTAAGAATGGAAATATTCAAAAAATTTCGAATTCAATGCTTCAGGATAAGAAAAATTATGATTATTTTCAAGAGGCTTTGAAGCTTAAAGAGGGGGGAATTTATACATCCGATTTAAATTTGAATCGTGAATATGGAAAAATTCAGCATCCCCATGTTCCGGTGTTACGTTTTAGTACGCCTGTTTTTGTAGAGGGAGTTAAAGATCCAGGAGTTGTGGTCATTAATGTTTATGCCAACAGTTTTTTAGATTTTTTGCAAACAGAAAATGAGGATATTAGTCTCACTAATCAGGAAGGGTTTTATATTCAACACTCTGACGTATCAAAAACGTTTGCTTTTGAAGAGATGGGAAAGATGAAAAAGGACAAGCAGGGTCAGTATAGATTATCAGCGTTAATAAGAAATTTTGGAAATGAAGAATCATACGCGCATATCTATAAAGATCAGGTGATATCCTTACAAAAAATTCATTTTGATGAAAATAATTTTGATCGATATTGGTTGGTTACTAAGATGGCGTCCATTCATGAGGTTTTATCTCCGGCTAAGGGTTTAAAATATGAAATTTTATTAGGAGTGTTTCTTTTTATTCCCTTTGTGATATTTCTGGCTATTTTTATTTCCAGGAAGATAACGTTGTCTGTCTCTGAGATGGTTAATATTGCTAATCGTATTGCTAAGGGAGAAATGGATTTTAAAGTGGAAACTAATGCGGATACGGCTGAACTTAAGCAGTTAGAAATATCCATGCAGACAATGCAGAGTAATTTGAAACAAACCATGAATGCTGTTGAGGCAGAACGGAATAAATTAGTGGATCAGGATTGGGTCAAAACAAATTTTGTGCAGATTATGGATAAGTTACAGGGCATTAAAAATTTAAGAAAATTATCTTCAAATTTCATTAATGCTTTAGCACCGGTGGTAGAGGCAAAGTTAGGAGTTTTTTATATTAAAAAAATAAATGAAAGAGGGGAAGAATACATTTTATTTTTAAGCGCATATGCTTATGACAGTCATCAGGATATTCCAAAATCATTTAAACTTGGGGAAGGATTGGTTGGTCAATGCGCTTTGGAAAAAAAGGTTGTTACAGTTACAGATGTTCCTGATAATTATTTGAAAATTAATTCAGGAATAGGGGGTGCTTCTCCACGAGTAATAGCTGTTGTTCCCATTGAGTTTGAAGGAGAGTTGTTGGGTGTGGTTGAGTTGGCCTCTTTTAAAGAATTCACATCACTTCATTATGAACTTTTAGAGCAAATTCGAGAGAGAGTAGGGGGTGCTATTGATAGCCTTATTTCACGTCAGCGTACAGAAGAACTCCTTAAAGAGTCTGAAGCCCTTGGAAAAGAGCTTCAGGATCAGTCTATAAAATTGGAGGAGAGTAATAGGGAGTTAGAGATTAAATCAGAGAGTCTCGAAAGGCAAAAAGAAGAAATTGAAGACAAAAATTTCAGTCTGGAAGAGGTTAGCAGGGAGATTAAGATGAAGGCCAGGGATTTGGAAGATGCTAATAGATATAAGTCAGAGTTTTTAGCCAATATGTCCCATGAATTAAGAACCCCTTTAAATAGTTTGTTAATTTTATCTAAATTTTTGAGTGATAATGAAGATCATAATTTAACGCCGGATCAAGTGGAGTCGGCAAAAATTATCCATGGGAGTGGAGCAGATTTGTTGAGGTTAATTAATGAAATTTTGGATCTTTCTAAAATCGAGTCTGGAAAAATGGATGTGATTTTTAAAGATACAAAAATTCAGGATATTGTCGAGAGCTTGAGACGGAATTTTAATCATGTGGCAAAGGATAAAAAAATTGATTTTGAAGTTACTGTCGAAAATAATTTACCGGAAAGCATTTCAACGGATGGAGAAAAAGCAGGACAAGTCCTTAAGAATTTTTTAGCCAATGCTTTTAAGTTTTCTGATGAGGGGGGCTACGTGAAAGTTCATATTTTTCATCCGAATCAGGACATAAAGTTTCAGCGAAAAGGGTTGGAAAGAGACAAGGTGATCGCGTTTTCTGTAGCAGATAATGGGATTGGCATTCCGGAAAATAAACAAAAAATAATTTTTGAGTCATTTCAGCAGGCTGATGGAAGCACTCAGCGAAAGTATGGAGGCACAGGGTTGGGTCTTTCTATTTCCAGAAAATTTGCCGATATTCTGGGAGGAGAGATTGGGGTAGAAAGTATTGAAGGAAAGGGGAGTACGTTTAGCCTTTATTTGCCGGAGTCTTCATCAGAAAAAAAAGAGGAATTTTTTATAGAGCGCCGCAAGAAACCTGTCGAAATGTTCAGCCCGCCTCTTGAAATGGATTCCGCGGGACATTTTTTAGAACGGGATCGGGATATTGAGGCAAAGGCGCCTGAAAGAGAAAATTTATTGGATATTCAGGATGACCGCGATGATATTAGACCGGAAGACAAGACGTTACTTATTATCGAGGATGACTTAAAATTTTTAAAAATTCTTTTAAATATGGCACGTAAAAAGGGTTTCAAATGTCTGGCAGCCAGTGATGGGGAATCAGGGTTAAAGATGGCAAAGGATTTTAAGCCGCGCGCTATTCTCCTTGATATTATGCTTCCTAAAATTGATGGATGGGGGGTTATGGAGCATTTGAAAAATGATCCGCGAACACGGCATATTCCAATCCATCTGAGTTCAGCTCTTGAGGAGAGTACCGAAGCCTTTAAAAAAGGAGGCATCGGCTATTTATCTAAACCGGTTAATAAGGAGGACTTAGAGGGGGCTTTTGAACGAATAGAAACCTTTATTATTAAGAAAATAAAGAATCTGCTTGTTGTGGAGGGAAAACCGGAAACGAAGGAGAAAATGATTTCTTTATTAGATAGTAAAGATATGAATATTGTCTGTGTTCGTGATATTCAATCGGCTTATGCGCATTTGGGGGAACACCCCTGTGATTGTGTGATTTTACAGGCGGATACGCTTGGCCCATCATTATTTGAATTTTTGGATCATATTCAGCAGAAAAATCAATTGGAAAAGCTTCCAATTATTGTTGTTCATGAAAATAGAGAATTTTCTAAAGAAGAAGATCAGAAGTTAAAGCAATACGCGGAAAATTGCGTGATTAAAAATGTTAAGTCCATGCAAAGACTCTTAGACGAGACAGTGTTATTCCTGCATAAAATAGAAGCGGATTTGCCGGAAGAACAACAGAAAACAATTCGCATGCTTCACGACACGGAATTCATTTTGAGGGATAAAAAAATTCTTATTGTCGATGATGATATGCGCAATACTTTTTCGTTGTCACATGTTTTAAAACATAAAGGGGTAGAGGTTCTCATGGCGGATAATGGACAAAAAGCATTAGAGGTTTTATCTGAATACACGGACATTGATTTAGTTTTGATGGACATCATGATGCCGGTGATGGATGGATTTCAGGCAATGAAGGAAATTCGTAAACAAGAGTGTTTTAACCAACTTCCGATTCTCGCGTTAACCGCTAAAGCCATGAAAGGTGACAGAGAAAAATGTATCGAATCCGGGGCCAGTGATTATCTAACCAAACCGGTAGAGATTGAAAAACTTTTTTCAATGTTGAGGGTATGGTTGTATCAATAACTAGTAGTTAAATTCATACGGATTGTCGGATGTAGTTTTTCAATTTGGTATAAGTTTCTTTGGATATAAACCGTCAATCCATATGAGTTGCACTACTCGTGGAGCAACAATGTTTTTAATTGTTTTATACAGTTTTCTTTTAATAGGTGGCGTCATTGTTTCACAAATGTTTAACGTGATGGCTATAGAAAATATTTTATCCACGATTACCATGATCCTTCTTTCTTATATTATGATCGAAGTCGGTTTGGAGTTCACACTTAATAAACATAATCTGAAAAATTATGGGTGGGATTATGTGGTCGCGGCAACAGCAGCGGCATTTCCCTGGGTTATTTGTGTCGTTTACTTTATGCTGTTTTTTAAAATGGGACTATTAGAAGCTTCCTTGCTAGGAAGATTTGCGGCGCCTACCTCTGCCGGAATCCTTTTTACTATGTTGGCAGCGGCGGGTTTAGGAACGACATGGTTGTTTCGTAAAGCGCGCATCTTAGCAATTTTTGATGACCTTGATACCATTCTCTTGCTAGTCCCTATTCAAATAATGTTAATAGGCTTTAAACTTCAATTGATCATAGTTGTTGTCATAATGATATGCCTTTTGATGGCAGCTTACCGCTGGCTTCATTTTTTGCGTATGCCAATCGGCACATTATGGTTGTTGGGTTATGGGGTGACCATAGTATTTCTATGCAAGTACCTTGAACACGCAACACACGTTGAATTGGAAATTTTGCTGCCTGCTTTTGTATGGGGATGCCTCCTTTATAATCCTCATGATCCAAACAGGCCTTCTGAACATAAACATGAACATATGTATATAGAGCCTGATAGCGGGTGGCCTGTTGTTTTGGATCATATCATAAAAGGCGGATTTATGTTTTTAGTA
Organism: uncultured Planctomycetales bacterium; assembly: GCA_964541845.1. Taxonomy (GTDB): domain Bacteria; phylum Omnitrophota; class Gorgyraeia; order Zapsychrales; family Zapsychraceae; genus CAZIRV01. Next base: position 21,402 of record CAZIRV010000008.1, on the reverse strand, counting down.
GGGTGTTCACTTCCAAAAATTTCTATAGGGGAGGTGCCTTTGGGTCTGGTTGTTCTGCATGTCATGGCATTGACCCTGTTAATCAATCTGGGCAAATGTTTCCCTTCTTTATGTTATCGAAAAGAGGCAACAATCAAACAGCGTGTAGCTCTTAGTGTCGCGATGTTTCCCCGGGGGGAAGTTGGGGCGGGAGTTCTTCTTATAGCTATGGGACGCGGCATCACAGGTCTTCCTGTAACAATGGCTGTTTTGAGTTTAGCGTTAAATCTTCTTTTGACAGGGGTATTTATTTCTATAGTGCTGTGGTTGGTAAGAGATAAAATTCCTAAAAAAATGAGTTTTTAAGGAGCTGTCACAAAATAACCTCGACAACTATATATCTCAACCCGACAACACCTATTTCATGATTGTCGAGGTTATTTTTGAACGATTTCTAATGTTATGAAACTCGGAGACATTAAAAATATTGAGGTCCGGCTTTTATTGGAAGCTGTACGGTTGCGTTACGGATATGATTTTCGTAATTACGCGGAAGGTTATGTGGAAAGGCGCATTGAGAAATATTTTTCTGAATCAAAATTTAAGACCATTTCTGAGATTATTCCCAAAATTCTTTATGATCCCAGGATTTTTGAGGGATTGGCATACCACCTTTCGATTACAGTGACCTCTATGTTCCGTGACCCTGCTGTTTTTCAGGAGTTACGTAAAAAAGTCATCCCTGTTTTAAAAAAACACTCCTTTATAAAAATATGGCATGCCGGATGCGCGACGGGAGAAGAGGTTTATTCGATGGCAATTTTGCTTAAAGAAGAAGGGCTTTATGATAAAACGAAAATTTATGCCACGGATTTTAATGGGGATGCTTTAGCGCAAGCGAAGGAAGGGGTTTACCCTATCAGGAATATGAAAATGTATACGGCTAACTATCAAAAGGCTGGAGGAAAAGGAAGTTTCGCGGATTTTTATCATTGTAAATACGGTTCAGTACGTATGGATCAGTCCTTGAAATCCCGGGTTACTTTCGCGCATCATAACTTAGTCGCGGACAAGACTTTTAGTGAAATGAATTTGATCATATGTCGCAATGTTTTGATTTACTTTGATCGGGATCTTCATAATAGGGTCTATCACTTATTTAAAGACAGCCTTATCCCGGGAGGATTTCTTTGCCTTGGAAGGGAAGAGGGTTTGAGTCTTTATGAGGAAAGTGAGAAATTTGAGGCTGTTAGCAGGAAGAGCAATATATTTCAGTTGAAGGGTAATACTAATTCCACATGTGTGTAGATAATCATATTTCTAAAATTTTGGTGGTGGATGATCGTCCGGAAAATCTTTTCGCGATGGGAAATATTTTAAAGAAGGAAAACGCGGAATTAATTAAGGTGACATCCGGAAACGAAGCATTGAAGCAGTCATTAAATTATGATTTAGCCTTGATCCTTCTGGATGTACAAATGCCGGATATGAATGGGTATGAAGTGGCAGAATTCCTGAGACGGGAGGAAAAAACCAGACATATTCCGATTATTTTTATTACGGCCATTGATCGGGAAGAAAGCAGAGAGGTTCAGGGTTATGATTCAGGAGCGGTGGATTATATTTTTAAGCCGGTTAATCCACAAATATTGTTGGGTAAGGTGAGGATTTTTATACAGCTTTATGAGAATAAAATTCAATTGCAAAAATTTGTTTTAGATTTAGAGAAAAAAAATGAAATTCTGGAGAAGGAAATTGCGCGACGGAAGAAGATGGAAATTGAAAAAGAAAAAATGAACAAGGAATTTATGATGGTGTCGCATCAGGCAGGCAAGGCGGAAGTGGCTACGGGGATTCTCCATAATGTAGGCAATGTGCTCAATAGTATTAATGTTTCGGCGGCGGTTGTTTCTGAAAATATCCGAAAATCCAAGGTCCTGGATTTAAGTCGCGCGGCAAAAATTCTTCAGAAGCAGACAGGGCGAATGGCCGAATTTTTGACTGAGGATGATCAGGGTAAAAATTTTATCCCCTACTTGTTTCAACTCAGTGAACATTTAATTCATGAGCAAGAGGACGTTGTTAAAGAGTTGGGAGCTATCAGCAAAAATATTGATCATATTAAAGAAATTGTCAACATGCAGCAATCTTACGCGGGGATTTCCGGAGTGACAGAGGTTATGTCTATTCAGGATGTTTTGGAAGATTCCATTCGAATGAGCAGGGCTTCTTTTGAAAAACATAAAATAACACTAGAGCGTAATTACGGGGAGACCCCTTCTATTACAATAGACAGGCATAAAGTTATGCAGATTTTTGTTAATGTACTTTCAAATGCCAAGCACGCGTTAAATCATATTAATGATCGAAAGAGGATATTAATTTTGTCAATATCATCTTCTGGAACACATGTACGTGTTCTAATCAGAGATAATGGAATGGGGATAAAAAAAGAGAATTTAACAAAAATTTTTTCTCATGGGTTTACTACAAAAAAAAATGGCCATGGTTTTGGTCTGCATAGCAGCGCGTTGACGGCAAAAGAAATAGGCGGGGCACTGAGCGTGGAGAGTGAAGGGGAAGGGAAAGGGGCGAGTTTTGTATTGGATATTCCTATTTTTTAAAAAAATAAAGGAAAAATATGACAGAAATATTAAATCGACGCATTTTGGTTATTGATGACAACAAGGGCATTCACCATGATTTTCGTAAGATTCTTCAGAAAAGGGATGAAGTTAATGAAGATCTGAAAGATGCAGAAGAAAATTTTTTAAGAGAGTCAACAAAAACTGAAAAGAAAAACGGTTATTTTGAATTGGATTCAGCTTTTCAAGGCGAGGAAGGGCTGTTTAAGGTGCGAGAGTCCATTAAAACAAAAAATCCGTATTCAGTGGCCTTTGTTGATATGCGCATGCCCCCAGGGTGGGATGGTTTTGAAACGATTGAGCATATTTGGAAAGAAGACCCTTTTTTACAGATGGTCATTTGCAGCGCGTACTCTGACTATTCTTTGGAAGAAATGGCAGAAAAATTAGGGGGGACGGATCGTTTATTTGTTCTTAAAAAACCTTTTGATCCGGTTGAGTTGATGCAGCTTTCTTATGCCTTAAATAATAAATGGAATATTACTAATAAATCACAGAAAAAGTTGGACGAGCTGGCAGAGATGGTAGAAGGTCAGGCCAAGGGAATGGCTTATACGCGGGATCAGATGTCCTTATTAAAATCAAATTTGAATGTTGCCGGGAATGCCGCTGAGGCCATTAATCAGTCAAAGAGTGAATTTTTAAGCGATATGGGCTACGCGATTCGAACCCCATTGACATCTATTTTAGGATTCGCAGAAATTATTTCGCAATGTCCTGAAATGTCGAATGTGACACCGGAATATCGGAAGGCTCTTGAGACGATTCGTCGGAATTCAGAGTATTTGCGTAATGTGGTTGAAGATATTTTAAATTTGACGGAAATAAATATAAAAAAATCTGAAGTAGAACGTAAAAAGTCTTCTCTTATTAATATTATTCACAACGTATATTCTTTAATGAAGGTGCACGCGGATGCCAAGGATTTAAAATTTGATGTTGTTTTTGATAATGAAATACCAAAATTTATTATGACAGATCCAACGCGTTTAGAAAAATTACTTATTAATTTAATAGGTAATGCCATTAAGTTTACGAAGAGGGGAAAAGTGTGTCTATCGGTTCAGTTGATAAATAATGGAGGAAAAGAATTTTTAATTCAGTTTAATGTTATTGATTCCGGGGTAGGGATGACGGCGGAACATATTGCCCAATTACAGCAGAATTTTATAGAACTTCAAGGGGGAGTTTCTAAATTTAAAAATTTAGGGTTAGGGGTGTTAAGCAGTAAACAGTTGGCGATTAATCTTGGGGGAGATATTGAAATTGAAAGTACGCCCGGAAAAGGAACAACGGTTCACGTGACAATTGACGCGGGTCGGCTGGAAGGGATAAAAATACTACACAAACCCCAATCGGTTTTTTCAAGTCTTTTAAGTTTAGAGGAAATGGTGGAGGGGGAAGGGTTGAACTGTCGTATTCTTTTGGCTGAGGATACGATTGATAGCCAATATTTAATTTCAACCATTTTACGTAATTCCGGAGCAGAAGTGACGGCTGTGAATAATGGGCAGTTTGCTGTGGATGAGGCTTTGTCAGCGCAAAAAAAGGGGGAGCCTTATGACCTTATTTTGATGGATATGATGATGCCGGTTTTAAACGGTTTTCAAGCGACAGCAATGCTGAGAAATAATGGGTATACCAGCCCTATTGTGGCTATTTCAGCTTTGGCAGAATTAGATAGTCAAAAACGCTGCATAAATTCCGGGTGTGATGATTTTATTTCCAAGCCGATTGATTTTGACATGCTTATCAAAACTGTTCATAAGTTTACTTTTAAGAAAGATAATTTATCTCCAGAGTTACCTAAACATTCAAAAGAAAGCCTCAACTTTTCTCAGGAAAAAAAAGGAGAAGATTTCCGGATTCAGGATGAAGAAAAAGCAGAAAGGCGGAGCAAGACACAACGCATTTTGGTTATTGATGATAATGAGGATATTCATAATGATTTCCGACGTATTTTATGTCCTGAAAATAAGGTGAAAGAAAATTTACAAGAAATAGAAAACGCGTTTTTTGCTTCCGAAAAAGAGAATGATCGAGTGCAGGTTCAATTTGATCTTTCTTCAGCGTTTCAGGGAGAAGAGGGTCTGAGATGTGTTCAGGAATCTCAACAAGAAAAAAATCCATATGCGGTAGCCTTTGTGGATATGCGTATGCCACCGGGATGGGATGGGCTCGAAACGATAGAGCATCTTTGGCAGGAAGATCCAAATTTACAAGTGGTTATTTGTACAGCCTATTCGGACTATTCCTGGGAAGATATTATTGAACGCATTGGGCAAACGGACAGGTTATTGATTTTGAAGAAACCTTTTGATTTTATTGAGGTGCGTCAATTAGCTTGCTCCCTTGTTGAGAAGTGGAATCTTATTCAACAGTTGCAAAACCGTATGCAGGATTTATATCAGGCTCAAAAAAAAGCTGAGGCGGCAAATAAGGCTAAAAGTGAATTTTTAGCCAATATGTCTCATGAGCTTCGTACCCCTTTGCATGGAATTTTGAGTTTCGCCGGGTTTGGAGTGGAAAAAGAAGGCCGCGTGCCTTCAGAAAAAATTCTTGATTATTTTCAGAAGATTCAACAGAGTGGCGAAGTTCTTCTCTATTTATTAAATGATTTGTTAGATTTGTCTAAGCTTGAATCCGGTAAAATAGATTTTGATTTTCAGGAAACAAACCTTCAAAAGCGTGTAAGTTATATTGCTGATATGGTTAAGTCTATGGCCTCTGAGAAAAATATTACGATTCAGTTTTTAAAGCCATCTTTTGAGTCAAGGTTAATTATTGATAAACATAAAATTGATCAGGTGTTACGGAATTTGTTAAGTAACGCGATTAAGTTTTCTCCGCAAAATGGGGTGATTGAAGTTGGCATGAAGGAGTCAAACGCGGTTGTGGAAGTATTTGTAAAGGATCAGGGTATTGGAGTTCCCGAAGATGAGTTGAATGATGTTTTTGAAGATTTTATTCAATCGAGTAAAACAAAAACAGGAGCCGGGGGAACAGGATTAGGTTTAGCTATTTGTCGTAAGATTATTCAGACCCATAAGGGGCGGATTTGGGTGGAAAATCGAAAAGAAGGAGGTTCTATATTTTCTTTTGAAATCCCAAAAGGGTAACAATATTCGTAACCGTTTACGGCACAGGCCTTTCAGACACAAATTATACCAATTTCATTTTTGATTGTACAAATACATTCGTGCCTGAAAGGCCTGTGCCGTGAACGGTTACGAATGTTCATTAATAAAATTATCTTGCAATAAATAGGGCGATGCTATTTAATAGGATTTGGGAGAAGTTCCTGACGACTAAAATTTTGAACATAAATTTAATTATGACAAAAAAAATATTAGTTATTGACGATGATCGGGGCAATGTTAAGCTCATTCAATCTGCTTTGGAGAAGAGAGGGTTTGAAATTTTTTCCGCGTTTGATGGGAAAGAAGGGTTGATGTTATTGCCAACTGTCAATCCTGATTTAATTATATTAGATGTTGAGATGCCGATCATGAACGGTTATATGTTTATGATGAATTTAAAAGACAATGTAAAATATCAATCAACTTCTGTAATTGTATTAACAGCTCATGCAAATAATCAACCTATTTTTCAGTTGAGAAAAGTGAAACATTATCTTGTTAAGCCGATTAATGTTGAATTATTATTAGAAAAAATATTTCAGTGCTTAGCAGCAAAAATTGAAATATTTGACACCAAAGTATTAATTATTGAAAACAACGCGACACAAATTAAACTCATGGCGCATTATGTAGACAAAGCAGGATTTAAAAATTTAATATTTGCAAATAATGCTCATGAGGGTATTGAGAAAGCAAGGTTAACAAATCCTGATGTCGTCGTTATTCGTGATAAATTACCGGATATGAATGGCTATGAAGTTGCTGAAAAATTAGGTGTGTTGGATGAAGTAACTTCTAAAATGATTTTTTTAGGTGATAAAGATGAAGATGTCGACCAATTCAAACTTAATGAACTCCATGTGAGCAACGCTACTTTTAAATCTGCAAAATATGAATTTTTAATTGAAACTATTAAGAATTTAATTTAGAATCTGAGATCGTAGTCAAGAATTAGAAAAGTAATAATTTTTTAAATCAAAATAAAAATCATTTAAGAAAGGAATTTTTATGAAAGCACCTACTCTCTCAGTAACATTATTGTTTTGTCTAAGTTTTTTCATTTCCAATTGCGACGCTGCTTCCAGGAAAGCAAATAACGGCGGAATCGAAAACAAAAAAGATAAATTAAGTTATTCTATAGGGGTTAGTATGGCCCGAAGCATAATACCGGTCAAAGAAGAGATCAATCTGGATCAATTATTAAAAGGGATTAATGACCAGTTTTATGGAAAAACTCTTCTGATCTCTGAACATGAAACAGAGATAATTTTGAGTGAATTCGCAGGAACAATGAAGGAGAAAACGGCTGAAAAAAATAAATTAATCGCGCAAAAAAATCTAGTTGAGGGAGATAGTTTTCTGAAAGAAAATAAAGAAAAAGATGGTGTCACGACAACACAAAGTGGTTTACAATATTTAGTTCTAAGGCAGGGCAATGGTTCTAAGCCGGCAAAAAATGACAAAGTTAAAGTGAATTATAAAGGAACAACGATCAATGGCATTGAATTTGACAGTTCATATAAACGAGGAAAACCCGCAATATTTCCTGTTACCGGGGTGATCAAAGGTTGGAGAGAAGCCCTTTTGCTGATGAATGTTGGTAGCAAATATAAACTTTTTGTGCCTTCTGAGCTTGCCTATGGGTCAAGAGGCGCGGGGCCTGTAATCCGCCCAAATGCTGTGTTAATTTTTGAAGTGGAGCTTCTTGGGATAGAAAAATAAGTAACCGTTCACGGCATATCTCTTTCAGGAACAAATTAAAACATAAATTTTGATTGTACAGACAAATTTATCAAGTCGACTAATACCTCTGAAAAATGATTTTTTGCGGCTCCATTGTAAAAAATACAAGATATGCGGTATCAATATATTAATGAAAACCATCATCAATTTTCCCTTTGAACACTTCTATATACGCCATTCCTATTTTTAATCTTTTTTTAATTCTTCTGCCTGTTTTGGTGGTTTTGTTTTTTTATATTCGGTGGGCGTTGGGTTTTGGTACGCTTGTTTATGCCCTGGGACGAATGATTACGCAATTGGTTTTAGTTGGTTATGCGCTTATTTTTATTTTTAATCAACAAAGCTCACGGATTTCTATTTTAATTTTAATCTGTATGCTCATCGCTTCAAGTTGGATCGCGTTGCGACCTTTAAAGCGCTTACGACGGCAATATTATTTTAAAGCTTTGGTTTCAATTGCTATGGGAGGAGTTCCTGTATTAGCACTGGTTATTCTAGGGGTGATTCGTTTGGATCCCTGGTATCTTCCGAAATACTTAATTCCTTTAGCCGGAATGATTTTTGCTAATAGTATGAATAGTGTGAGTCTTTGCGCGGAACGGTTTCATTCCGGGATTTCCGAAGGAAAGTCATTTGTTCAAGCCCGAAACACTGCTTATCAAACCGCGCTTTTGCCATTGATGAATTCTTTTTTTGCCGTGGGGATAGTTTCTCTTCCGGGGATGATGACCGGCCAAATTCTTGCCGGGGTATCTCCTCTTATAGCTGTACGGTATCAGATTATGGTTATGTGTATGCTTTTAGGTGCTGCGGGGATTTCCGCGGCGGTTTATTTAATTTTGATTGACTATGAAAAAATTAAAAATCCTGATAATTAGTTTATTTTTTTTGATGTTCCAATCGACTGTCGAGAGTTTCGCTTCTCGATCAGGTGGTTATGCCCTGGAAAAAGATTATCTGGAAGTGCCGGAGCATGTTTTTAGTTTGCAGAGCAGGTTAAATGAATATCTTCTTAAGGTGCAGAAAGTTTTGATATCAGGGGTTCCGCGTGGTCCTTATGTTCAGATGGTGGTGATTCCTTCTTTGAAGCCGGAATGGATGGTTAATATTTTCGAGCCGAAGGGAAAAAAATCTTTGGTAGTCTATACGGTCATGGAACAGCAAATATGGGGTAATGATCAGTGGGCAAATTTACGCGCGGTACGTTTTATGGCAGAAATTCCAAAAGAGATGGCGGAAGCTATTCGGGACATCGTTGTGCGTAAACTGCATGGGGTTAAATATCCAGAGGGTGGAGGGACGTTATCCGATGAACACCTGTATTATTTTTTGGCTTATATTGATGGAGAAGGTATTCTCACAGGAAAAAAGATGTTGATGGATCCCAAAACTGAAACAGGAGAATTGATTAGTGTGGGAATGTTGATTAAAGAATATATTCTGGCAGATGAGGACGAAAGGGCTTCTTTCCTGGTAGAGATTCAAAAATCAATCAAAAAATTAAAATAGGGAATAGGGACTATGGAACAAATTCCTTGCAAGATTACATTGCTTTGGTAATATACAGAATTGTTTTAGTAAAAATCAAAATTTTTCTTTGGAGGTTTTACAATGATTGCGGCGAATAATATTACATTACAATATGGACAGCGAAAGTTGTTTGAAGGAGCGACAATTACGTTTAGGCCAGGAAATTGCTATGGGCTTATTGGAGCCAATGGATCTGGAAAATCAACATTTGTAAAAATTCTTTCCGGCGAAATTGAGTCCACAACAGGTGAGGTTTCAGTTGGCAAGGGTGAGCGAATTTCCGTTTTGAAGCAGGATCAGTTCGCGTATGATGAATACACAGTTTTGACAACGGTGATTATGGGGCATAAACATTTGTATGATGTTATGCAGGAAAAAGACGCTATTTATGCTAAAGCTGATTTTTCTGATGAAGACGGGATTCGGGCTTCTGAACTTGAGGGTGATTTTGCGGAGATGGATGGATGGAACGCGGAAGCGGGCGCAGCAAAATTATTAAGTGATTTAGGCATTATGAAAGATTTGCATGAGGCTCCCATGAAGCAACTTGAGGCCGGGCAAAAGGTTCGTGTTCTTCTGGCGCAGGCTTTATTTGGTGACCCGGATATCCTTCTCTTGGATGAGCCTACGAATCAATTGGATATGGAAACATGCATGTGGCTGGAGGAGTTTTTAAGTGAATTTGAAAATACAGCGATTGTGGTTTCTCATGATCGTCATTTTTTAGACAAAGTATGCACACATGTCGCGGATATTGATTTTGGAAAGATTCAATTGTATCCGGGAAATTATTCATTTTGGATGGAGGCAAGTCAGATGGCTTTAAAGCAACGCTCGGAATCTAACAAGAAAATTGAAGATAAACGGAAAGAGTTGGAAACATTTGTCGCGCGTTTTAGTGCGAATGCCTCAAAGTCTCGTCAAGCTACGTCCCGTAAAAAGATCTTGGAAAATTTAACATTAGATGATATTAAGCCTTCTTCACGCAAGTATCCTTATGTTAATTTTAAGGCAGAGCGGGCGGCAGGAAATGATTTATTGAATATTCAGGACTTAAGTAAATCGGTTGATGGGCAGGTGATGTTTCAGAATTTGAATATTCATGTGGAAAAAGGTGACAAAATTGCTTTTGTGGGACGCTATGATTTGGGAAAAACGACGTTATTTCAGGTTTTGATGGATGAATTAAAAGCGGATAGCGGGAGTTTTAAATGGGGGGCTTCAACTTCAAGGGCGTATTTTCCAAAGGACAATACGGAATATTTTAACAAAGATTTGAATCTGGTTGATTGGCTTCGTCAATATTCCAAAGAACAGGATGAGAATTTTGTGCGCGGTTTTTTAGGACGAATGTTATTTACAGGTGAAGAGTCGCAGAAAAGCGCGCGGGTACTTTCCGGAGGGGAGAAAGTGCGTTGCATGTTATCCCGCATGATGCTTGTGGGTGCCAATGCCATTATTTTGGATGAACCGACGAATCATCTTGATTTAGAGGCGATTAGTTCTCTTAATGAAGGTTTGGAAAAATTTAATGGAACCATATTATTTTCCTCTCATGACCACCAATTTGTACAAACAGTAGCCAACCGCATTATTGAAATCACCCCTCGTGGTTACATCGATAAACAGGGAATGCCTTTTGATGACTATTTGGCAGATAAGGAAACCAAGAGACGGCGGGAAGAATTCAATAAGGGTGTTTGCGCTACGTAGTTCCGAATTTTAAAATCTTTCCTTGTTTTTATAAAGTTATAGTTTATAATTTCAATGATGATACCGCGATACATTGAACCCTTTATTTTAAAATCTTTTGAAAATGTCCCTGTTATCGCTCTTTTGGGCCCAAGGCAGGTAGGAAAGACAACGCTTGCGCAAAATCTTGCGCAGAAAATTAGCGATAAGAAATCTGTCGAATATCTCGACCTTGAGAACGAGATTGATCTTGCAAAACTGAACCAAAAGCAGCTTTTTCTGAGTGGATTTCATAACAAGCTTTTAATTATTGATGAAATTCAACGAGCTCCGGAACTTTTTCCGGTCATGCGCGGCCTGATTGATGAACGTAGGCGGGCAGGGGAAAAAGGAGGTCATTTTTTTATTTTGGGCTCAGCATCAAGAGATCTTTTGCGGCAATCGTCAGAAAGCCTGGCCGGACGAATTCGGTATATAGAATTAAAACCGTTCTCTATTCTGGAGGCCCGGCAGAACATGGAAGAACCTTTTGATATAAACAGGCTTTGGTATCGCGGAGGGTTTCCTGAAAGTTATATGGCGTCAAATGATGATGAAAGCTGGAACTGGCGCGGAAGTTTCATATCAACTTATGTAGAACGGGATATTCCGTTATTAGGTCCGCATTTTCCTGCTGAGAGATTAAGAAATTTTTGGTCCATGCTGGGTTTTCAGCAAGGTACGCAACTAAATCAGGATAAGCTGGCAGGTGCTTTGGAGGTTTCCAGCCCTACAATCAGAAACTACCTCGATGTTCTTACTGATCTTTATATGGTACGCCAACTTCGTCCATGGTTCGGTAACAGCAAAAAAAGATTGGTAAGGTCTCCTAAGGTTTATATTCGGGATTCCGGCCTTTTGCATAGGCTGGTACAAATTTCGGATCCGCAGACACTATTAGGACATCCGATTGTGGGCGTGTCCTGGGAAGGGTTTGTCATTGAGAACATTCTGGCGCATTTGTCAGACAAATGGCAATACAGCTATTACCGAACACAGGCCGGAGCTGAAGTGGATTTGATATTGGAAGGACCTAAAAATCAGGTTTGGGCTGTTGAGATTAAAAGAACATTAAGTCCTAAAATATCAAAAGGTTTTATTTTTGGCAGTCAAGATGTTGGAGCTACAAATAGGTTCTTTGTTCATGCCGGTGAAGACCGCTTTCCATTATCCCAAAGTACACAAGCCATAGGTATAGTAGAATTTATTGAGGAAATTTTAGAGGCCTAACTCCTTTAAAATAATACTCCTGAAACAACTTGAATTTGCTTTTTGTGCATGGTTAAATGATGTGACCGTTCACGGGGAAAGGATAGATTTTTGTTGCAGGGGGCCGGGCATCCTTCGACTTCGCTCAGGGTCGTGAGCCTGTCGAACGGCTGGTCGAACCATTGCACCACTACGACAGGGTGAAACCATTTTTTTGGAAAGGAGTTAGATAAATGAGGAAATTATTGTTTAAAGGTTTAATTGTTATTTTAGCTGTTTTATTAACATCGGTTGGAATGAGAACAGTTGAGGCTCAGGAAGATCAAAAAACACAGACGTTTGTTGAGGCTGTTGTGTTGCAAACATTTCAGCAGATGGCAGAGCAGGCAGTTCGACGGATGATTGTTCAGCAGCGTGTTGGGGCGGCCGCTCAGCAAGCGGTTATCCGGCAGGTTGTTCAACAAACTATTCTCCAGGGGTTAAGGCAGTCCGTGGTGCAGAGAGCGGTTCGGGAAGCGTATAAACAAGGGATAGGGGTGATGGCACAACAAAGACAGCGGCAAGTGGTCCAAGCTGTTATCCGGCAAAGAATCCAGGCTGTGATTCAACAGAATCTTCAAAAAGTCGTTCGTCATCAGATCATGCAGCAAGTGATAAAAAAAGTTATTGAACAGCAAGTAAGGCAGCGACAGATTATTATGGCCAAAGCCATCCAACAGCAATATCAGCAAAATATTAAGAGGGCCGTTATTCAGCAGCAACAACAAATTCTTCAACAACGTAAGCAGGCTATTGAAGCGGTTATTCAGCAACAATATCAGGCGGCATTTCAAAAAGCCCTGGGAGGCAAATAGGAGAAATTATATATGATTCTAGATAAATTTATGCAAGGGTTTATTCGCCGGAATCCGGCACAACCGGAATTTCATCAGGCTGTTGAAGAGGTTGCCCGCAGTGTTCTCCCCTTTATGAAAACGGATTATCGGTATAAGAAGGTGAGTCTTCTTGAGCGGATGACAGAACCGGATCGCGTTATTATTTTTCGTGTGTGCTGGGAAGATGATGATGGGTGCGTGCGTGTTAACCGGGGGTATCGGGTACAATTTAATAACGCGATTGGTCCGTATAAGGGAGGATTGAGATTTGATAAGTCCGTTAATTTAAGTGTTTTGAAATTTCTTGGGTTTGAACAGACTTTTAAAAACGCATTGACTACACTTCCGATGGGAGGAGCGAAAGGGGGTTCCAATTTTAATCCTAAGGATAAGAGTGACGGAGAGGTTATGCGATTTTGTCATGCGTTTATGGCAGAGCTTTATCGGCATATTGGTAAGGATATAGATATTCCCGCCGGAGATATTGGATGTGGGGCGAGGGAAATCAGTTACTTGTTTGGACAGTATAAGCGTTTAACGAATGAATTTACAGGAACAATGACGGGGAAAGGATTAGCCTTTGGCGGGAGTCCTATTCGGACAGAAGCAACAGGGTATGGCAGTGTTTATTTTGCTAAGGAAATGTTGGACACAAAAAATGGGTCTATGGAAGGAAAAACATGTGTCGTTTCCGGTGCCGGTAATGTTTCGCAGTTTACGGTGCAGAAATTAATTGAGTTGGGCTCGAAAGTTTTGACGCTTTCAGATACATCAGGATTCATCTATGATCCCGAAGGGATTACTCTGGAAAAATTGGCGTATGTGATGGACTTGAAAACGAATCGTCATGGAAAGATCGAAGAGTATGCCAAAGAGTTTGGGTGCGAGTTTCATGCGGGGGGGAAACCTTGGGGTATTCCTTGTGACATGGCTTTCCCATCGGCAACGCAGAATGAAATTGATGAAAATGATGCAAAAAGCCTTATTAAAAATGGCTGTAAGTTAGTTTCTGAGGGCGCAAATATGCCAACGACATTAGAGGGAATCAAACTTTTTCAGGAAGCTGAGATTATGTATGCTCCAGGCAAGGCGGCTAATGCCGGAGGAGTGGCGATTTCCGGTTTAGAAATGACACAGAATTCCATGCGTTTGACATGGACGAGGGAAGAGGTTGATTCAAGACTTCAGAAAATTATGCATGATATTCATGAGCAGTGTGTAGAATATGGTAAAGGGGATGGATATATCGATTATGTTAAAGGGGCTAATATTGCCGGGTTTATTAAAGTTTCTGAAGCTCTTTTAGCCTATGGGATTGTTTAGGAAAAAGGGACACTCCCCATTTTTATAAAGAGTATTTTAAATGGGGAGTGTCCCTTTTTTTTAAAAAATAATGAATGCTATTACGATTAATGATTTAACGAAAACTTACGCTAATGGGACCCAGGCGTTAAAGGAGATTAATTTGACGGTTAAGGTGGGGGACTTTTGCGCGCTTTTGGGAGCTAATGGAGCTGGTAAAACAACGATTATTGGCATTTTAACGGGACTAGTGAATAAAACCTCAGGGGAAGCCAGGGTGTTTGGTTATGATGTTACGTTACAGGCTACCTTGGCAAAGGGAACGATGGGGGTGGTTCCGCAGGAGATGAATTTTAATTTATTTGAAAAGGTACAGGATATCATTGTGAATCAGGCAGGGTATTTTGGGATTAGGCGTAAGGTTGCTTTGCAAGATTCAGTAATAATTTTAAAAAGACTGGAATTATGGGATAAAAAAGATGAGGTTTCACGAAGTTTATCCGGAGGCATGAAACGGAGGCTGATGATTGCGAGAGCTCTGATTATAAAGCCAAAGTTGCTTATTCTTGATGAACCAACGGCTGGAGTAGATGTGGAGTTGCGACGTTCAATGTGGGAGTTTTTGGGAGAGTTAAATAAGAACGGGATGACCATTCTTTTAACAACACATTATCTTGAGGAGGTTGAACAATTGTGTCAGCACGCGGCGATTATTAAGGATGGGAAGATTCTGATGTATGATAAAGTTAAGGATTTGGTCAAGAGGGTAGAGCGTGAAACATATGTAATTTATGTTGATCATAAAGAGAATTTAAAGTCTTTAGAAAAATATAACCCTGTCATTATTGATGCAACAACATTTGAGGTTGATTTGCATAAACGGGAAAATTTAAACGAATTTATCAAACATGTACAGAAATCAGGCATGATTGTTACAGACATTCGTCCCAAAGGAAATCGAATGGAGAAGCTGTTTTTGAGTGTTTTGAACAAAGAAAACATATGAATTTTATTTCTTATCTCACTATTGTCCGAAAAGAGGTGATTCGTTTTTTACGTATTTGGCCTCAGACATTGTTTCCGCCGGTTATTACACAAATGCTCTATTTTCTGATATTCGGAAAATTTATCGGTTCGCAAATTCGGGATATTAATGGGATCAGTTACATGGCCTTTATTGTTCCGGGGTTGGTGATGATGGCGGTGATTAACAATTCTTTTATGAATGTGGTGAGTTCTTTTTTTAGCTCCAAATTTCAGCGGAGTATTGAGGAACTTCTGGTTTCCCCTGCAACCAATACAGTGATTATTGCCGGATATGTAAGCGGCGGGGCTTTGCGCGGAATGTTAGTGGGGGCTTTGGTGTTTTGCGTATCGTTTATCTTTACTCACCCTGTTGTTTATCACTTTGGGCTTATTTTATTTTTTGTTATTCTTACATCCATTGTCTTTGCTTTAGGAGGGTTGCTTAATGGGATTCTTGCCAGGAAATTTGACGATATATCTATTTTTCCAACCTTTGTATTAACCCCTTTAATTTATTTAGGGGGAGTTTTTTATTCAATTCATAGTCTTCCGAAATTTTGGCAAATGGTCTCAAGGTTTAACCCCGTATTGTATATGATTAATGGGTTTCGATATGGTTTTTATGGAGTCAGTGATGTGAATGTTGGGATAAGTATATTGATTTTAGTCATATTTGCCGGAATCTTAACAGGAGTAAATTTGTATTTGTTAAGGAAAGGAACGGGGTTAAAGGCGTAAAAACAGGATGGGTTCCTGTTTTTTTGGCTAGGAGGCTGTCCGAGAACAATCTTTTTATCCAGACCTGCGTTGCAAGACTCAAGAAAATCCTCAACGTACACATGTACGCCTCCGGTATTTCTTTCGTCTCGCGCCTTGCTCTGAACAAAAATCTTATTCTCGGACAGCCTCCTGGTGCCTCTGAACCTTGCGGCAGCTTGTATAAATATGTTATATTTAAAACGGATATACTCAGTATAATGAGATATATCATTTTATGTTCTTTTCAAACTGAATTGCACAAAGGTAAACTACTCGAAAGTGTAGGGCCCATACACGCATTAATGTATGGCCTGGGATCACCACGATTCCGGGACAAAACCGTGAGCCTAATTCCTGAAATATTCTGGAAATGGTAGTCTGGTTACCGTAAATTATTCTTGGAAAAGAATAATTTTCGTCAATGATTTTAGCCCTCTTTTTGATAGTTTGAAATTTAATTCAAATTTTATGAGAGAGAGGACTGAAATGAAAGGTTTGATTGCTGTTTTAATATGTTTCGTGATACTCACCCTTGGATATCCTGCCTATGCCAACACGGCTACGTATCAAGTTTCCGTAACTATTCCGGTCTTAATTGGTATTAACTATTTTCCTGAAAAGAAAATATCTTTGAAACATAATAATTTAAAAAGATACACGAATTCTGAACAAATGACAGAAGTGATGGTGGAAGAATTAGTTCGGAATAATAAAAAAGTTATGGTGAAGACATTCGTGGCGAAATAATTTTGTTAGGGTTTCCGAATTTTTAGAGGGATATTATAAATATATGTCGTGCCTTCTGAAACGGTCACCTTTTCTTTAATCTTTACATTGGGGAAATGTTGTTTAGGCAGGCTATTGACATCTAAATAAATAATGTAGGTGCCGGGATCTATATTTTCAAAGAAATAACTTCCTGAGTAATCGCTTATAGCGGTTTTTTTATTATCTAATCGTAGGCGGACATTAGGAATTAATTTTTCATTTCTGTCTAATCGGCCATTGTTATTGGAATCGACATAAACAATGCCATAAATTCCCGAACGCATTGTGACACCAAAATTAATGGTTTTGGTTTTACCTTGTTTGACCCGATATTCGACCAAAATATCAGTACTTGCGATAAAGCCAGAAGGAATAGTATTGGCATCCAGTTTAACTCTTACTTTTTTGGCCGTGACATCAGCTTCATATTGCCCGGATTGATTAGTGATAACTTTTTTACTTCCCACCCTGACCATGACATCGGCGATGCCAGCTTCTCCTGTGCCCTGAATACCGTCGCCATCAACATCTTTAAAAACAGCTCCCTGGACGACCCCTTTCGGATTCCATCGAAAAAATGAATTCCAGCTGGACCTCACGCCAAAACGTATATCAGTACTGTTAAATGCTATCTGATTATTGTTTTCTGCCCAAATATTACTCATACTGGTATCCATAAAAAATTCAAAATCTGATGTCGGTCTATAGTTTAACCCAAAATAACCGATGAGGCTGTCTTCCCCTGCCAAAAAACTAAATTTCTCTTCTGTATTTTCTTCATTACGATAAGAAAGACTTGTATTGAGTGATATACGTCGCGCCAAATTATGAGAATAGCTTAGTCCTGTGGACAATGCTCGAGGTTCTCCCACTTCTCCTGTAGCAATTCCTTTAGCCATGGAATAATCATAATTAGCGAAATATGAAATGTTTTTGAATAACGTCGTACGAAATCCCGTTGATAGCGTCATGCGGTCATATTCAGATCCAGGAGATTTCTCAAATCTTTTGCGCTGAAAGCGATACCCTATAAAAAAAGTAATAGAATCTTTGATGGTCAACGGCAAGTGCATATCTAATCGGTTCGTAATAGAAAATTGACGGCCGGGAGAAAGCAATTGCTGAGTATCGGTATATTGTAATGCCGTAAGCCAATTAGAATTCTGGGATAAGGGTTTTCTGATCGAGCCGCTCCAATCTACATTTACGGCATCAGGATGATCAGAATTAAAGAATTGATTGTTGCGGTAAATATCCAGGAAACTATTCAGGTTGAACGTGCCTACGGTATCATCATAACGCGCGTCCACGCCAATCTCTCCACGATCAGAAGGGGCGCCCGTAATTGTTTTGAATTTTTTCTGCATGTTACGATAATTGATCGTAATTCTTTGGTCATCTTTTTTAAAAGATGAATGGATTGTTCCCGCGTATTTATCTTCATCAAAGGCCACTTCACTCAGAATATTCCAATGGGTAAAGGTATTCTTCATCTGAACGGAATATACTTTTTTCTTAAGGACAGATGGCCTTTCGCTTCCAGAGCCTCGAACATATTGCACCGAAATATGATGATTTTGATCGGGAAAAAGCACCATTTTTACCCCTTCAATGAAAGACTCATCTAAATTAATTTCTTTCGGGAGCGCGAATAGATTCGTAGAGCGGACCTGTCCTTTCAGGATGGTGTATTTTAATTGATGTTGAAACGCATAACTTTCTAAAAGAAAGCCTTTAAAGCTTAATCCCGGCAGGCTTAAATCAGAATAACTGGCCTGCGCGTCGAATCCTCTAAGGGTAAAATCTTCAAATGGCCCCCATTTCCCATCAGTTAACCCTAATGTGTTTCCGACCTGTTTGATGCCTTCTTCTAATCTAATGAAGGTGACGGAGGCATCCATCTCACCATGAGGCGTTTCTCCGGAAATACTGATATCCTGGGTATAATCCAAAAATGTACGCTTTAGGGTTGGCATAGCCGTTCCTTTGTAAAATGATCCCCAATTATTACGATATTCCAATTTAAATGGCTGAACGTATTCTTCTCCCATTTGAGAATATCTCTCTCTTCGTTTCTGGTCTTCCTCTAACGAAGGGAGGGTCACTTCAATATTAAACGTCCAGCGTCCTTTATCATCCCAAAGATGGAACAGCGTGGAAGCACGTTTTTTACCAACTATTTTGATCGTATTTTCATCAATACGTGATGAGGCAAGGACCCCTTCAGTAATCGTTAAAAATCGTTTAATGTGGTGTCCTTTTAAAAGAAATGCCTTTTTAAATCCTATTTTTATCGTGTGCTGTTTTCGATTTTCCCAAAGGGAGGCATCTAATTCAATAACTTTTTCATCACCCAAAATTTTTTGATCGGTTTTTGAATTCATTAATCTTTGATCGGCCTTGAGCGACTTTGGCTTTTCCGAGTCTTTAACAGTGACATTGATCTCAAAAACAGTATCCTGAATTTTTTTGGGGACCAAAAATTTTTTTTGTTTCGTGTTGAATCCATTGGACTCATCGGTAGAAGCAATTGCTGATACAAGGGGCCTTGGGATGGTTTGATTTTGTGGAGGCCGGTGTGTTTTTAGGACGGCTTCCACAGGTATTTCAGCCCGCCCCTCTTTTATTCTTTTAATAAGATTCAAATACTGTCTCACTACGGCATTTTGTGGTTTAATCCGATTGGCAATTTTAAAATAAAAACAGGCTTTTTGAATATTTTGGGCGTTTAAAGCTTCCTGAGCGACGGTTACATAATAAAAATAAGAATTTTTATTAAAGGCATAATCCGGAAGGGAATTTAACAGCTCAAAGGGTTCATTTCCGAAAGGGTTAAGAAGGTGAGCCGTTTCAATATAAAAAAAAGCATTTTGAAAGGTTTGTTTTTCGATAGATTTTTGGGCTTCACTGAGATAACGCGCGTAGGATGATTCGGTAGCCATACATGAAGTTTCTGAAATTTTTAGGATTACTATTATTAGACATAATAGCAATGATGGATGTTTCCACATGGTTTATTTTTATAATCAAGGCTTAATCTCTTGTGGCTATAATTTCCACTGAAGCATCTTTTTTTTTAATAAAATCAATTTCTTTTACAATGCTATCCCCTTGCAATAAATCAAAGGTCAAGACAGCGGTATATTTTCCCGGAATAAGATCTTTATCAATGTTAAATTTAAATGATGCCGTTTCATTAGGAGGCAAGTAAAATTTTTTAATAGATCCTCTATCAACAACATATTCAGTGGTATTGATAATGTAATAACTTGCTTCCGGGATGAGTATAATATTGCCAAGATTTGTGAAGGTTCCTTGAAATTCGTTTGTATTATTTGTCAGTTGATTAATTTTGGATGTTTTGTCTTTCACAAGCGTTTCAACAAAAAATAAGGCCCCCATACGAAAAACAACAGAAAGGCCCACTCTGATATTAGAGGCCTCAGGAAGGCTTTCTAAAAACAAAACTCCGTAATGCCCTCCTTTGGCATTCGCGGGTGTTTTGATTGTGAATTTGATATTTTTTTTGGCGAATGGAGGTATTGTGATTTCTGTAGGAAAAAATGTAATCCATTCGCTTAAAGAATATGGACTGGTGCCGCGCGGCATAAAATTTTTTTTCCCATCAAAGGGTTTAACATACATGAAATCTTCCCAATAGACACGTAGATGTATGGATTTATTGGAAGAATTTTGAACGGTCACCTTGTCAACAGTGGTAGAATTGGGGGCAACATCCAAATGGATTTTGCTATTTTCAATGAAAATTTGTGCCGACACAAGCGAGGGGTAAAACATTGCCCCCAGAAATAAAAATATTGATATTTTTTTTAACATATTATTAAAATAATGAGGGCAGAATATAGATCTGCCCTCATGTTTTCTTTAGTTCCTTAGATAGGTGTTGCTGTGAGTGTTATTGTTCCTGTGTAAGATCCTGGTGGGTCCCCAAAATTAAAAGGTGTTGCTGTTGTGCCATCAGGGTCCAGGGCAATATACATTTTAAAAAATCCTCCGTCCAAAGGTTCCCCTGTGTCTCCCCCAAAAATAACCCCACTGGCAGTAGCGATTGAAGTCAATGTCTGCCCAGTAGAGCCATTGATGTTAATTTCAGCGGTTGAAGGTTCCACTCTGACCACAGTGGCAACCACTTTGTCGCCTAATGTATCCGTTGCTCCGGAGGGGGCGGTTCCATCCACATAATCGACTTGAATATCAAGGTTTCCTGATCCTGCAGGTGCGGCTGTTATGAAATACAAAAAATTGGGTCGAAATACACTAAAGGTTAAATCCGCGGTTAAATCTGTATCTGCCCAGGAAATATTAAAATTACCTTGATCAGCCGAGGGTTGTGGCCCAGAGCCACTCCATTGAAACAGTCTGAACGTCGCGTCTGTTGATGATGGAATGGTTACACTTACTGGAAAATTTTGGACATTAGCAAATACGGATGATGCCATGAGCATCAAACTACCCACCATGGCCAAAATTAATACCTGTTTTTTTTTCATTATTTTCTCCTCCAGTTTATATCAATTACGTTAAATAATCTCTCTTATTTAATTCTTCAATTTCTCGTTAAATTGTCGAGAAACATCAGAATTGGTTTGGGTCGTTATTTAACGTAATTGGTATTATATCAATCTTTATCGTTACTACTTTTTTATTTACCCCCTTTCATTTTTTATTTGTAAA
>CAZIRV010000007.1:0-30158 GCA_964541845.1 uncultured Planctomycetales bacterium | reverse complement strand
TATATACGAAGAGAATTAATGAATTTCTGATTCTTTAATTTGATTTTTTGATTTACAAATTTAAGTATTTTACCCTGCCCAAACATAAGCATCAGAGATATATATTTTTCTTCTCTCTCTTTAATCAGTTTAATTCCTTTTAAATCTACCCAGCTTGGCATAAAAAATCCATCTCCCCAAGTTGGACAAAGTGTTCTTGCATGTGGCGATGTAATAATAAATGGAATATAACCTAATTCAAAAAGATACTGACAAACTTGATAAGCATTTGGAACATCATGATATAAAGGTAAATATTGAATTTCTACCTGCATAACTAATGGCCTATAGTCACCTAATCCCTTAATAATATCAAGCTCTGAACCTTGTGTATCTATCTTTAAAAAATCAAGCTCTGAAATGCCCATATTCGTAAGCTCAACATCAATAGAAGAACAATCTAATGTGGTTTCTCGCACAACATCATATAAAGATAAATAGGCTGGATCTGAATTATAAAAATCTAAAAAAGGACCTTGCGGTTTATAAATGGACGATCCGTCTAAAAGCTGAACTTCAAAAAAAGAAACCTTCCCTGGTTCTTTCGATAATGGCATATCAATAACTTTATTTTTTTCTTTACGTAGTCGTTCTGCTTCTTTTTTCTCGGGCTCACACATTATGACTTCTATAAAATCTGAATACTTTGATACAACCTCCAGAACTCCCCCTCTTGACCCCACATCAAGATGAATAATCTTTTTATTCAATATTTTTTTAATATATTTTAAGAAATTCTTCCTTAAATAAAAATCATAATAATGCCGATTAATATAATTTCTCAACTCAAACTCAATGCGTGTGAACTTTGAGACCCATATGATAAAAACGCTCACTTTACATAAAATCAAATAACTTATATCTTTTATAAACCTCAATGCTCTCTTAATAAATTTTTTTAAATTATTCATTTTGTCCTTTCGTAGTACAACAAAAAATTCAACCTTGTTTATAAAATATTAGCCTCTTTCTGTTCTCGCAAAAGAGAAGCATGTTTATAAAGAAAATCCCGACCTATTCGGGCACCAATAGGAATTTTTTCAACCCCATAAAGATCACTACATTGCTCTGTCATCGATCTAAACTTTGCCTGCAAACTTTTATCTTCATTATTATATATTAACGTCCCTTCGAATCGTTCCAACATTTCCACAACAACTTCTTTAATTTCTTCTGGCGTATTATCAATAATCTCAAGATCAAATCTTTCATAAAGATTCTGTGCCCCCAGCATACTTATAGGAGGTGACAATAATTCTTGAAAACTCAATGCCCTGTTTTCCTTTCTGGACCGAAAAATTCTTGGAATCAATATATCCTGCCTAGAAAAATAATACAATATGCTAACCCCCGGAAGAAAATTTGTCGCAACAACAGGAACTCCAAATGCCATGGCGAAACTAAATAACCCTGAAGAAGTCGCTATAAAAAACCGGCATTGTGAACTTAAAAAAACATCCATCCAATCACTCTTTACTCTACTGTGTGCATAATCAATAACTTGAGGCAGTTTGGGTAATGGCGTCATGCTCGAATCCCCCATACGAATGACCCATCCCCCGGCATCAACAACAGCCTTTATAGCTGGTATGTATGTTTTAATATCCACGTTACGAAATCTTTCTTTTTGAGAATCTTTATCATTCCATCCAGCCTCTCTGGCGTGTAGACACACAAACCACGCATTTTCAGGAATACCAAGCTCCCTTAAACACTGCCATCCCCGCTCATAGTCTTGATCTTTTAATGTTAAAACCGGTGGACGCTTTTCTTTAACCCACTGATCTCGTATAATTCCAAGAGCCCTATAACTTATCACTGTTTTTTCATAAAAAGACATATAAAAAATTATGGGTGATATTAAAAGCTCCTCTAACGGAGAAAGAAGGTTGATTAATACAGGATCTGTTATAATCGTAATGTATTTATGCCAATAATCTAAATAACATTTATTATTAATAGCAATATTTAGATCGACTAATAAAATTAATTTTTTATCAGGGCGAAGTCCAAGTATACCTGCCCTCACATAAGAATCCAGTCTTTCATATATACCAATACTTCCAAAGACAAATGATCTTGGGATAAACTCAATATCCAATTTATCCAACTGATTCTTTTTTATCATAGCATGTTTATAGGCTTCAACTTTTTGACAAATATCAATATTCTCTCTAAAATTATCTGTTACACTCAATAAATAATATAGAGTTTCATTCGCTGATATCCACTTAAATAAATTTTTCGCATCCGGATTATGTTTAATATATTTCTTATAATAAGCAACAGCTTTTTTTTCTGTTGCTTGAAGTGCCCTATCCTCACCGGGATGAGATCGGTGCACAATCTGCTTATATCTTTTCATAGACTTGCAAATATTAAAATAATGCGCTTCTGGAATATCCAAATTAAAATATGTAGCCAATGGGACAAAAATTTCCATACACAAAATTCTAAAAGCTTTTTTTATTTTTCGATAAAAAGCGCTAATACCTTCTTTGTGTATCTGGACAATTTGACGGCTAGAAAAACCATACAATTTAAGAAATATTTCTCTAATCTTTTGCCGAATAACCATACTAAACATCTCCTGTTTTTAAGCTGCCTTATAAACTTAAAACGAAAATAATTATAACCGTTCACGGGATATGCCGTGAACGGTTATAAATAATTATGGAATAAACCAATAATAATCACCTGTATACCCTGCATCCTTAAAAAATTTTTTCCACTCATCAACATGCATATAAGTCAATGCCGTTAAATTCCACATATTCATACATTTTTTTTCATCATCATTTCGATAAGCATCTACTGTGATAAACTTGTTTCCTCGACTCACTCGCTCCAATTCCTGTAAAGACTTTTGACAATCTTCTCGTTTCAAATTATGAAGCGTTGTTATAGATACGACTAAATCAAAAGAATTATCTTCAAATGGTAATTGTCTGGCATCTGCAACCTGAACATAAGATTTTATTTCTTTTTTGACATTGGCAATTGCATACTCAGAAATATCAATGCCTGTTATACTAATTCCCGGAATAATCCGGGTGAAATCATAAATCATAAATCCTTTACCACATCCAACATCTAAAATTCTACTTTCAGCCGTCAAATTATAATAATCCCGAAAAGTCGGAATCACTAGCTGCCAAAAACGCGAATGATATTGATATCCTCCATATCCATGACGTCGATCACCATCAAAAAATTCTTTATCAAACCGTCGTGCAATACACCTGTCTTCCTCTGTACGCTCATTAGACCTTTCTTTTAAATTCCTTTTACTTTGAGGATAATTGACCATTAAATTAATTTCATTTTCCATCCAAAAACTCCTCCTAAAACGGCCCTGTAAAACTCGAATCGGGGATATCAAATAAAATATTTTCTTCAATTAAATCAGGCAATCTATCAAACGACAAGTTTAATATATCTCTGGTGACATCCACAATCTGTTTCGCTCTTGGATAAAATTCTTTAGCTAAAACAGGCGTTGATGGGGAAGGCACGTCAAAAGAAGCTACAACTTTAGGGGCTTGTTTTAAAAATTCAAACGCCTTTTCGGAAACACATCTAATAATTTCAGAGCCAAAACCACAAAATTTAACGCCAGTATCCGCAACAAGCAAATGCCCCGTTTTCTTAACAGATGTTATAATAGATTCTTCATCTAATGGTTTCAAGGTCCTGACATCAATCACTTCTGCTTGTATGCCCATTTCCTCTAAGTATTTTGCCGCTTTTAATGCCTCAACCACCATATATGACGTAGCTACAATAGTGATATCTCGTCCTTCACGAACGATCTTACATTTCCCGAGTTCAACGCGATAAACTTCTTCGGGAACATAATCCACCATATTATGAAGCCATCGATGCTCAATAAAAACAACAGGATTATTATCTTCAATACTGCTAATAAGCAGCCCTTTGGTGTCATACGCTGTTGTTGGCATGACAACCTTCAATCCGGGAATATGCGCAAACCAGGCCTGCAAGCTCTGAGCATGTTGAGGCCCCTGCCCCCATCCTCGACC
Organism: uncultured Planctomycetales bacterium; assembly: GCA_964541845.1. Taxonomy (GTDB): domain Bacteria; phylum Omnitrophota; class Gorgyraeia; order Zapsychrales; family Zapsychraceae; genus CAZIRV01. The sequence continues at coordinate 26,076 of CAZIRV010000007.1, read as the reverse complement.
TATAATTAATCGAATAACAAGAGGAGCCGATGCTTTACCTCCAAACATATAATGCCATTTAGCCGCTTGATTCACAAGTTGCTCCATCGCTAACAAAAAAAAATCTATTCTTTGATGAACCATAACCGGACGCATACCAACCAATGCAGAACCAAGTGCAATGCCGGTCATTCCATTCTCAGCTGTAGGCATATCCATAACCCGGTCGCTTCCATATTTATCCTGTAGACCTAATGTCGTTCCAAAAACACCTTTCGGATCCGGAACTCCGAGTCCCATGGTATAAACATTAGAATCCTTCTCCATACATTGATCAATAGCTTCATTGATAGCTTGAAAACACTTCAACTGTCTTTTCATCAAAAACATTTCCTTTTACATTTTTTTCATCATATATATTTTTAGAAAGCCGCTCAATATCCGGATATGGACTTTCTTTAGCAAATTTCACAGTTTCTTCAATTTCACATTGTATTTCTTGTTCCATTCTGTGCAAAACATCTTCATTAACTATTTTCCCATCCAACAATTTCTTTTTCATTTGCGCAATGGGACAAAATTCTTTCCATTTATTAAATTCCTGTTCCGTTCGATAACCAATATCATTATCATAATTAGCCCCGCAATGTTCCCGCCAACGGTAGGTTTTAAACTCTAAAAATGTTGGCCCTTCGCCTTTCCGGGCTTTTTCAATAGCATTCCCTGCCATTTCATACACTTCTAAAACATTATTTCCATCTCCTTGTGCTGACTCAATATTATGTGCCGCTGCTACTTTATATATTGCATTCTCCTTTGGTTGACGAACAGAAAGATTAGAATAGACAGAATAAAAATTATTCTCACATAAAAATACAACAGGCAAATTTTTTAAAACTGCAAAATTAAGACTTTCATGAAAAACACCTTCTTCCGTTGATCCGTCTCCTAAAAAAATAACAGTCACACCTTGCTTCTTTTGCATAATACTTCCAAAAGCCGCCCCCACACCAATCGGGATTGTGCTCCCAACAATCGGAACCGCGCCTAAAAACCCTGCCGATAAATCAATCAAATGCATGGATCCCCCCACACCATGACAACAGCCAGTTTCTCGTCCATAAAATTCCGCCATCATGGCTTTCGGATCCCCTCCTTTGGCTAAATAATGCGCATGCGCTCTATGCGAACTCATAACATACTCATTTTTTAATAAATGCTCACAAACGCCTACTGCCGGAGCCTCCTGCCCAATAGAAAGATGTACTGGACAACGCATTTCCTGCTCGGGATAAAGTTCAGCAACCTTTTCTTCAAATAAACGAATTCTAAGCATCCCTCTATAAAGAGAAATTTGTGTCTCTTCTCCAATCCTCACGTTTCATCCTTTATTTTATTAAACATGCTGCAAGCTGCGAACATAATTCATAATTCCTTGCCTTAAATCTATAAATTGAAAATTTGGGACCAATTGCTTTAACAAACTAATATCAAAAACTAAATCATTTTTTGCTTCCAACTTTTGATTTGTATACTTTATTTGAGGAGTAATATTTAATACATCAGCTAGTATATTTACAATCTCTTTAACAGAAATACTTTGACCTGTAGCCACATTAACCCTTCCAGCATAAGGATGATAAAGAAAGTATTCCATTAAAAGGCAAACATCATTAATATCAACATAATCTCTTAGTGCACTTCCATCCCCATTAATATGCACTTCACCCGTTTGAATTAATTGATTCAATAATACATTTATAGTACTTTTATCATCGCCTGCACCATAAATTCCTGGAAGACGTAAAATTGTGACCGGTATCGATGGATTAATAACCGAACCCATGATATATTCGCCCACTAATTTACCAATGCCATAATAATTTTTTGGAGCAGACAAAGTTTGCTCAGTAATCGGCACTTTCGGATATCCATAAACATCGCAAGTACTTAAAAATATAATAGACTGTACTTTTTCCTGATCTACAACTTCACAAAAATTTTTAACCATCTCAATATTTTGAGACAAAATATGGTCAGTCGGTTCCCTTTGTGAAACAATGCCCGCACAAAAAATAACTTGGCAAGGCTCTTTTAACGTTGAAAGACACTCAGCCGATTGTTTTTTATCGTAAAGATTACAATCTTTTGAAGAAGGGCGCTGCAACTTCACTCTTTTTTGCTTCAAATGCCGAGAAACTGCGGCACCAATAAAACCACTTCCACCTAAAATTAATATATTTGATTCCTTAATCTGAATATCCATCGTAAACCTTCTACCTATATTATTATGCTGATGCACATTCGTTTAATTCTATTTGATCATTTGAGGAAATTTGAAATTTCCTAAAAAGTTTTTTATAATGAATTCGAAACATAATAATTCGACTTAACCCATCAATAGATGTCCCATACTCCTCAATACAATCATCTATCATTTTCTTTTGCTCTTCATCATGACGAATACTACATTCAATCGGCTGATTAAATTTAAAAGAAGAAGGATCTACAATAAAATTCTTCTCCAAAATAGCTGAAAAATCAAAATGAAACAGCCTCTTATAACTTTCTTCTGTATTAATTACTTTATTTTTTCGTAATAAACTAAACTCTTTTAATTCATTAACATAAAGAGCAACATCTTCCGTTAAGTAACCTTTCTCTTTTAAAAACAAACTAATTTCTTCATATAAAACATCATGAAAAACTTCTATAAGACGAAAAAAAGAAACAGATTTTGCTCTTGACATTTCATTCGTCCCCTCTTTATCCTCAAGATAAGTTTCAATATCCTGAGAAACTTGTTCCTCCAAATTTTCTTTTGTCTTCCATAACCTTTGGGTTCCTTCACGAAAGATATCATAAAGCTCTGTTATCTGATTTCCATACTCCCGACGTTTTTGGTGAAACCGTAAAATAAAATCAAACCAATTAATCTCAAACTGTTTACACAACCCCTTTATTTCCTGAAATGTTCTACCATTATGAAGAATTTCAACCGTTAAATTTAGCTCTCGACATTGAAGATAATCCTCAAAAGAAAGCGTATTATTTTCAACACAGATTTCTTCATACTCTACAGAAACAAACTCCTCACCAAAAACTTTATACTTCCCAAAAGATCTTGGCATAATACGATAACATGTTTTTATTTGATATTTTTTACGACTATCTAGCGTATTAAGAGCTGTTTGCGGTAATAAAATAAGCTGATACATGCGAACAATTCCCAAATCAGCTTCAACAACATCCCTAATGGTCTTCGTATGAACTTTAAGTGAGTCTCCCGGAAGCCCAAGAATAATTTCTGTATAGGTATCTACATCAGCATTTAACGCACTATGTGTTACAGCATTCAATGAATCCAAAGAAATATTAGCCCTATTAATATTCTTAAGAACTTCCTCATCCGTTGACTGTAAAGCAGCTGCGACGCTTCGCATAGCCCCATTAACAATAGTCGCAACTTTAATAATACGTTCTTTTTTATTTTTTCCAGAAGAGACATGAATATATGTTGGAAAACCATACTTTTTTTGAATAGATGCAATAATTTCAGCTTTTTCAACATCTTGAGGATACATACCAAAATTGGCATCTGATATAAACAACTCTTTTCTACCTGTAACTCTTTTGGCGATATACTCCAACTCCTCCTCAATATCCATTTTATGTTTAACTTTTTGATAATACTTATCTCCTTCGCAACAATATGTACACTGAAAAGGACAACCCCGTGTTGTATGAATAAGCGGCATTAATGAATGATCAAAAAATTTATCCATTAAACCCATAAGATATGGAGAAGGAATAGCTGTTAACTCCATACGCGAAATAGATTCACCTAAGTTAATTTTCCCATCACTCGTATAATGACAATTAGCAAGAGAGACCCCAGACTTTTTTAGTTCCCCCGCATTAAAATCAAAAGCCTTTAACTGACGAAAAAGCTCAACCATAGCGACTTCGCCTTCTCTTATAATATTAAAATCAATTGCACTATACCTTTTCCAAAAATCCTCCATTTCCTCTTGCTCCAATCCATAATTCGGGCCACCAAAAATAATAACAATTTCTGGATAACGACGTTTAATCTGTTTAGCATACCCATAAGACAAATTTAAATTCCAGGAATAATTCCCAAAACCCATAATATGCGGCACTTGACGTTCCAAGGCCTGACTAAGATCGTCAGGATATTTAAAAAGTTCAATCTCTATCTCTTCAGGAAAATTTTTCAATAAATAAGCTGCTATAAGACCTACGCCCAATGGATGCACATTCGATGAAAGAACTGTCCCCGTATGTGTTAAATCAGCCAAATATATTAAAACTTTCTTATCCTTCATAAAATCCTCTTCGTTTTATATGCATTGACTTAAAATTTCATAATTTCCTGTTAACTCTCGAATCATCAAAATATCATCCAAACGTTCAATTATTTATTTTTTTGGTCTTCTAAAAACTGTATGCCCATTTCAACAATCCTTTTTGAAAATAAATGTTACTTCAACAGATCAATATTTTGACGTAAAAACTCCGTTCCTATCCGTAAATCAGGGCTTTTTAATTTTTTAGGTCCGAATAATTCCCAAAAACATTGTTGCAATGCCTCTTCTTCCGGTGTTGTTTCCCATATCCCATTAAGTCGTTCATACATCTCAACAACAACCGCTTTAATTTCTTCCGGCGTGTTTTCCTTTAATTCAATCTCATTTTCTCTCAACTCTTCAACAATAGAACAATTCCCAAGCATCGTATTAATTACTTCCCTAAAATTTAAAAAACGCTTTTCTCGAACAGAATAAAATTTCTTAAAAATAAATAATCCGTTTAAAACCCACGGCGATATCCTGCTAATCGGTGCCCAATTTACATAAACTCCTGGTCTTCGAAACATTTCTGGAATAGTTGCAATTCCCGTATCAGAATAAATGAAAAATTCACATTTGGCCCCCAAATATACATCCAGAAATTCGGTTCTTTTCCCGCTAAAGGGATAATCAATGATGGCAGGGTTGTTTATACTAATCTTATCTTTAACCGCCGAACCTACACGCACACCATAATAACCTTTTTGAACAATACTCTCCACGGCAGGAACATAATTATTAATATCCGAATCCCGATAATCATGATATGACCAGTTTCGCTGTGGATAAACAAAATCTAAATAAGCAGAATCCCGTGAGTGAAAGCAGATAAAAGGTGTTCCTTTTAGTATGCCGATATCGCTAAGCGCATTTTCACCAAACTCCTCCTCTTCTTTGGTAAAAGAAATATGAGGTGTCTTTTGATTCAAAATATGCTGAAGATATTTTTTTTGATCAACCAATACTATCGGCGTAACTATATTTATTGGAACTGATTGAAATCTATGCCCTGGAATTTTCTTCGATATATTGTTAATAACCTCTGCGAATTTCCAAAAAGGAAAGACATTAAGAATTCTATTCCACATCTTTAACCAAAAATAATTACAAATAACATCGCTCATTCTTGTATAATAAAAAAAGTCTAAATAGCGCTTACCCGATATTTTAGAAGAACAACCGCTTAAATACCAATCTGCATGAAGAACCCCTCCTATTCTTGCCGCATCCAGTCGTATGAAACGTATGAAAATAAGAGGTTGTAATAGTCGCAATATCAGCACAATAGGAAGAGCAATTATTATAAAGAACCACTTCACTAACACTTTTCGTATTTTCTGAAAAATAACAGAGAAACCTTCCTCTTTTATTTGCCTGGTTTGACGCTTAACAAACAGAAAAATCTTTTTATAATAAACCCTCAAAGTAACATTTAAAATATTCTCAGCCATTGATTTAAGCAACTCCGAACTATTTTTCAATATTTATTTTCCACATATCTTCAATAATACGCATATCTTCTAAAGAATCAGCACCACTTGTCAAAGATTCATTACCTTCCCGAATATCTCTAACAAAATCCTCTGCTTGCTTACGAAAAGCCCAGCTCCACTGTTCATGGTAACGGCACTCCTGATGCATGTTCCCACCCTTATAAAGATCAACCTGAGCAGGAACATTTTTTAATAATGGAGCCGGTGTTTTAATTTTGAGCCTGCCATCAGCGAAATAAATCTCAATATACTCATCCCAACCCCGATAAGAATACTTGCCGCTTTCAATCAAGGCAATATGATCGCCAAAATCAAGGGTAGCGACTTTTACACCCTGCTTACTAAAATCAACATGAGACACAGATGGGCTTCGCCCATAAAGATAACGAATAAGATTAATGCTATGACAATAACTATTCAAATAATGCTGATACTCTTGTTTATGATCCTCTGGCACCCAATCAGGCGCTATAGGCCATGTTTCTCGTCCTTTAGTTTTTTTCTCATCTGTTTCAATAGGTCTTTCATGAGGATAATAAACATCACTACCAAAACAGTGAACTTTTGTATATATAATTGGTCCTAATTCATTGCTTTGTATCAAATCATCAAAAAGAATCTTTGCATGCTGAACTCCCGCATCGTATCGTTTAAAATAACCTACATTATAAAATTTTTTGCTAGATTGCGCTGCTTTTACAAGCCTCTGTGCCTGCTCTAATGTTGCAGCCATAGGTTTTTCCGTTAAAAGTGATTTTCCTGCATTCAAACAATCAAGTGCCACGGGTCCAGTCCCTTCCCGAGCTATAATCACCACCACGGCATCAATCCGGGAATCTGCCAGCAATTCTTTATGCGTATCATACGTATGCGCGATTCCATAACGTTCAGCCACTTTGCCCCGTAATTCTGAGCGCCCGGCCGCTAAGGCAACAATTTCGCAATCTTCAATTTCCGCATAGTTTGCGATGTGAGCTATCTGGCTAATTAACCCAACCCCAACAATACCAATTTTTATGCGCTTACTGTGCATCCAACCTTCTCAAATATACGGTACATTAATTTTAAATTTGATCGTTGAATCAACCTTCCTAAACCCGAAGGAGTATCTGCATACATTTTTATCTGATTAGAAATATGTTGCTTTTGATGTTCATCATGAAAAAAACGAAATTCCTGAGGTTCACTCATCATTGGAAAAACATTAGGGTTTATTTTATACTTAGCTTCACTCACTGCTTCAAAATCATACTGAAATGTCTTTTTCATAATATTTTCCGAAAGAACAAAAACATCCTTCTTGCGCATCACAATAAATATTTCTAACTCCGCAAGATAAGTATCAACTTTTTCATTCCATAATTGCCTTTGCTTAAGCGTCAATTTAACAGCTTGAAACAACAATCGACAAATGCCTTCAAACTCACTAAACAAAAGTGCGCGATGAACTAATAATTCATTAGTTCCCAATCTTCCATTAAGATATTGATCCATAATTTCAGGCCTGATCACATGATTATGTGCGGTTTCAAAACTATCATATAAATCTTCTGTTGTTTGTTTAACATATTCAGAAATAATGTCTTTCACTCTTGAAGAATAAAATTCAGAATGTTCCTTAAGATACAATAAACAATCAAAAGGAGACACTCCTAATGTTTGCACCATAGCAAAAACTTCTTCAAAGATAGCATTTCCATAAAATGTCTCCACCATCAAATTCATAATACGACAATCCACATAATCCTCAACTGGCATCGTATTATTTCCGATAATAATTTCCTCTATTTCTGCAACCGGGCATTCTTGACCAAGAATTTTATAATTACCAATACATCCCGGAATAATTCTAAATTTCGTAATCAAACCATATTTCTCACGAGCCTTCTGACTTGCCATGAATGTTCCAACCAAAAGCATTGCCTGATACATCCGAACATTATTTACGTCATTATCAATACCAAAACGAATACATTCAAAATGCTTTTTCTTCGTGTCTTCTGGTAATCCTAAAATAATTTCTGTATGCGTCTTACTGTCCCTAAGACTATTGCCATACTCAATCAGCTGACGATAAGCTTCACTGGAAATATTACTCCGTTTAATAGCTTTTAATACCTCCGGGTCCGTAGATTGAACAGAAGCCCCCACCGTCCATGTTCCATTCAAAATTTTAGCAACATCAATAACCATCTGAGGTTTATTTTTACCTGCTGACGCGGAAATTAAGATTGGATAATCATATTTTTTTTGAATCTCTGCAATAATTTTTGCCGTTTCTAAATCCTCTTTGTACATAGCAAAATTCAAATCCGTAATAACAAGTTCATCAATGCCTTTGACATTACTTCCAATATATTCCAATTCTTTCTTCGTTCGTTGAATATTAAAACGATAAATTTTATTTTTTATTTTTAAACCATCAGCACAATACGTACAAGAAAAGGGGCATCCCCGTGTTGTTTCAATCATAGGAATTAATGTTTGATCAAAAAACTTATCCATAACACCTGTCAGGTAAGGGGATGGAATTATATTAACATCCTGAATTCTCTCGATAGGACCGCTGATGAGTTCATGATTAACCAAATATTCTGTATTAAGAATTTTTTCTCTTTTTTCCTTTAACTTTGACACACTAAAATCGCGTGCCATTAACTGCGTGATTAAATCCACAAAACCTAACTCACCTTCTAAGGCAATATAAAAATCAATATCCGGTTTGTTGTATAAAAAATCTATTTTCTCCTTATTTTCCGTTGGAAAATTAGGTCCGCCAAAAACCGTTATCAAATCTTTTTTACATGCCTTAGCTCGTGCAGCAAAAGCATAGGCCAACTGAAGATTCCATGCATAATTAGAAAAACACATCACAGAAGGAATTTCTTTATTTAAAGCCTCGTCTAAATCCTTAGGAAACTTAAATAATTCAAATTCAAACTCATTGCCTAATTGCTGTTGGGCATAACTAACAACAAAACTAATCCCCAAAGGAAAACTCGGCGAACTCATGCCTTGAGCCGTATGCGTTAAATCAGCAAAATATATTTTTTTTGTAGGCATAAAACTACTCTCCTTTAAAATCAACCCTTAGCTATAATCTCAACCGTTGGCAATGGAACAATAAATTTCCCGCCATTTTCAATAAATTTTTGATTTTTCTTTATGATTGGCTCCTTATATCTCCAGGGAAAACAAATGATATAATCCGGATTTCTTCCATAAATTTCATTCGAAGGAACAACCGGAATATGATGTCCAGGACTAAACAGCCCTTGCTTGATAGTGTTATCATCAAACAAAACATCTATGAACTTATCAGCACCATAATAATAGAGAAGCGTTGTTACCCCTACAGAAGCCCCATACCCTGCAATGGTTTTGCCTTCACTCTTAATTTGCTCTAACAACCTCACCAAATTATCCCGAACATTTTCCATCCGGGCTGCAAAATCTTTATAAAATTGAGATGTTTCAAGCCCAAGGTCTTCTTCCATTTTAATTCGATCGTAAACCGCTTGCGAAATGAGATGCTTACCTCCGATTTTCTGTGCGATTCCGCGCAAGGATCCTCCCTTTGTATCAACCCGTTCAGATTCAATCACCTCAAGACCATGCTGTTTAAAAAACTTGACCAGAGGATTAAGACGAAAATAACAAAGATGCTCGTGATAAACATTATCCATAACAGAATTCTTCAGTGTATCAACAACATAACCCGATTCAAAAATAAAAATCCCGTCTTTATCTAACAAAAAAGATACTCCTTTAACAAAGTCATTCATATCCTCAACGTTGGCCATCACATTATTTGCAGAAATCATTTTAGCAAAACCATGCTTTTCTTTAATCTCTTGAGATAATGCATAATTAAAAAATGTATTTTTTACATTTAACCCCTTATCTTCAACTTTTTTGGCAATAGCGCTTGCCGGTTCAATCCCTAAAGCATTCATTCCGGCATCATCAAAACACTTCAAAAACGATCCATCATTACATCCAATATCTATAACAAAATCCCCATTTACAATCCCCATTCGATTAATAAGCTCTGCCGCATACTTCTGAAAATGCTCAACAAGCCCAAGAGATGTCGAGGTTTCATATAAATAATCTTTATAAACAAACTCCGGGTTAACGACATCTAAGAGTTGAAGCTGCCCGCAATTATGACAAAAATACAAATCCAGTGGATAGACATCCTGCTTCTCCTCTAATTTATCTTTCGTGACAAAATGATCCCCCACGGGTGTGGCAACATAATTCATGACCCTTTCGACCTCTTTACTTTCACATAAACGGCAGGATGTTCTTTTGAAATAAACTAAATTTGATTCCTCTTGTTCAAGTGTACTATGAGAATTCATTATTAATCCTTTAGTGGCCTTACAAAGGGTTTGTATCAAAATAACCGGTGCAGATTTAATATGGTGCGCCGTCGATCAAATGGCTTGAAGTGTATCGGTTATTTATTTACAAACCCAAACTGTTCACATTTTTTCTTAATTCTACTTATAAATTCTTCTGCTATATTTTGATCTTCATCTTCCGGAGACCAAGGAGCAAAAACGGTATCTACCTTGTTAAAAGGACCTTTGGTAATTTCATGAAAAACAATAACATCTGAAATAATGATTAACGTATGATATAGCCCTTCTTTCATACGATAATAAAAAAATTTTCCTGATGTCCGTTCTCCCATTGGGAGAACTTCTTTTATGTCACCTTGCTCATTAAAAATTACAATATTAGCTGAACCTTCAATAAGATGAAATGATTCCGACTTTCCAAGATGCTTATGAGGACGAACATACGTATTGCTATTATGAACAATCAACATTTCATGAATAGGCTCCTCAACATCCCTATGCGTACATAATCGACTGCGTTGTCGTTTGGCAACAAGTGCTTTTTCTTTCAAAAAATTAATTTCTTTTTGAGTAACCTTAACCAAGTCCCCTTCACCATAAAATATCTCATCGTTTATTTCTTTTATCTTCATATCCATCATCTCAAACACGTAACGCTTGTGAATTAGAAGGAAAAATAGACTTAAATATTCCCCCTTGATCCAAAAACGCTTTATTATTGGCCAAAACTTTTTCTTCACTCTCCGGACTTAATGTTAAAAGACACAACTTAACATTTTGCTCCACTATAAATTTTGAACCACAAATAGGCAGTCTACTCCCCGGCATAAACATTCCTTTTTTATGCGGATTATCATCCACAACAAATTCAATATAATCTTTTATATCCAATACATTCAAATAAGTACAACACATGTGTGCAGCTCCAAAAATTGCAATCTTCCCCTTATTTTCTCTAAAATTTTTAAAAAAATTCATCAAATCTGCTTTTTTTGTTTCATACTGTGAAGCATAATAATGCGCCCGATCAACTTCTTCCTTTAACTTATCTGATTCCGGAAAAGGATTTCCAAAGTCTGTGCAGGGCTTTGAAATACCGATATAGGAGTCTTCAAGGGGATATTCTGCTCTTTCAAAATGACAAAGTTTTAGGCCAAAAAAACCAAAAACATTATGAAATGTTTCCGGCGTAAAATAAACGGTGTGTTCTTCCCAATAATTCGTATAATCACATTGTTCAAATGCCCGCTTACAATCAGGTATTTCAAAAACAACATACCCTTCCGGCTTGACCAATGTCTTAATAGCTTCTATAAACATACGCAAATCAAATGCATGCTCGATCAAATGCCTGGCAATGATCATATCGGCCTTGCCTCTTTTGGCAACAATGGTTTTGGCGCACTGAACAGTTAAATTATTAACAACCGTCTCAACATCTGCCAATGGGTCTTCTGCACCCAAATCCTCTCTTATATCAAGACGATATGTTTCTTGGAAACCTAACTTATTAAATCTTGCCAATGTTGTGTCTTCTTTAAAACTAACCCCCCATATTTTTGATGTTTTATTTAAATCAGGAAGTCTACTCAATTTTTCAACTAAATCATCTAAATGTGCCTCTGGTTCCGTGCATACTAACCAATCAAAACGAGGGCGCATTTCATCAACCGGCATATAATTCAATAACTGTACGGTCCCACAATCCAAACATTGTCCTAATTCCATAAAAAAAGTGTATTCTTTTTCATCACCCCGACTTAAAAATCGATGACAAACAGGTTGTTCACCTAAATCAAAAATTTTTATGACTTTATCCCCCTGACACACATTACACTTTTGCATAATCAACTCATCCCCTTATCTTTTTGAGCTTCATATGCATACGTCTTCCTAATACCTTCTTCTAATGGTGTAAATTTAAATTCTGGCAATAATTCAAATAAAATTTGATTATTAAACACATGATCTACTTTTTTTTTTGAACGATCTCTGAAATTAATATCTACTTCCGAACCAAATACATTCAAAATAATTTCTAATACCTGTTTAAACGTATAACTTTGTCCACTAACAGCATTAACAACTCCTTGATAATCAGAGAACAATAAACGAACAATGATATCAACAACATCATCAATATAAACAAATTCTCTAAGTTCTTCTCCATCTCCCCATAAAGTAACCGATTCTCCATTCATAACTTTTTTAATAAACCCTGTCGGTCCATAGGCCTGAATGCGATCCTGCGGACCATAAATTGTCGGTGGTCTCAATATAAGAAAAGAACTTTCTTTTTTTTTCTCTAAAACTTTATTTAAAAGCCGCTCTAAAGCATATTTAGCCATACCATAATAAGATGTCGGTTCTACCCCTACTTTTTCTGTAATATTTATATTCTCAATATCCTCACCATAAACAGCTGTCGAACTTAAATAAATAAACCGTCCCACTGAACTTTGCTCTAAAATACGATTGAGATTCATTCCCATCTTTACGTTTTTAATATAAGTATCTAAATTATCCCCATACTCTTTCTTTACCATTGAACACATGACCACCGCAGTCATATCATTAAAATAGTCAGAAAGCATTGGAACATTTTTTTCATTAGTCAAGTCCGCTTCATCTGTAGAAATCCCTATGACATCAATATCAACCCAATGTTCTTGAAGATATTTCTGAAGGCAGTTTCCAATAAATCCTGTATTTCCTAAAATAACAACCCGTTGAATATGACTCATGAATATGTTTCTCTTTTATCTGAATTGAAACTGCTCTTAAATACTTGGCAATTTTGTAGTGATGCTATCCAAAATTCCTCTTTAAACAAACCCTAAATGCTCTTTATCCACCTCTAAATAATCAAGAATATGATGATTTTTTATATTGGCCACACAGTGATTATTACAAACTTTTGACGGGTTAATTTTGTAAAATTTATTTTTATCAGAAAACCAAAAGTCCTTAAACCCTACATTTTTAATTGAACCTAAAACCCCATTCTCAAGGTTATATGCTTTATCCTGACAAGGATAAATATTGAGATCCGCTCCAATTACAGGAAGTATTTGCAAATAAGGACACCATGTATATTCTTTGTCATATTTTTCATCAATTTCATGATAAGCGTCAAAAACCTCAAACTGATGACCCTTATTATTTTCTTTAAATTTTTGAAGTTGCTTTTTAACATCGACATAAAAAGGTTTATGATATTCATTTGTATCAGAACCTTTATCACTCACCACACATGCTGATACCTTCACACTATCAACCCCGATATCACGTAATTTCTGTAGCATGTCATAAACATGAGCCTGATTATCTTTGTCGACAATATAACTCACACCTAAAAAACACTTCCCTCCATACCCTTTAAAATCTTTCATGTTTTGTAAAATTTTTTCAAATTCATTGTCCCGAACTCCACGATATTTCGCATAACTCGGCCCGTCCCAACCATCCATTGAAACACGTACCCATTTGGCATGACGAGCAAATATCTCTGCCACCTCCCCTTTAAGAAGAGCACCATTAGTCAAAGAAGCAAAGCTGATGGGGGAATCTTTTAAACGTTTAACCGCTTTAAGCATATAACGATAAGCAAAGGGCTCGCCTCCGCCGCTAAATGTAACAGCCTTAACACCCATATCAATCAAATCATCAATAATTTCCATCATTTTGTCTTCCGGGATAAAATCTTTTTCAACCATATCCTGCCCTAACTGTAAGTTGCTTACTTTATAAGCACAATACCAACAATCATGATTACAGACATTCGTCGGTTTAATGCGAATATGGATCGGTGGCAAAATTTTGTCATTATCCTTCAAAAGAGAATCAATTTTCTCTTTATAATGAAATACTTTCATCGGTGTATATAAAAGTCCCATTTATATTCTCCCTCGCTTATTCAAAATAAATGAATTCATAATCACCTGTATATCCAAAATGACCATAAACCCACTCCCATTCTTCTTTATCAAAAAATGACTCACACGTTAAAGCCCAACATTGCAAATTGAACAACTCTTGTTCATTACGATAGCTTTCCATCATAATATATTTCTGTTTTCCAACGCGCTCAATTTCTTTAAGAGCTTTTTCCAAATCAAAAATTCTTAAATTATGAAGACAACCTAAAGAAATAACCAAATCAAATTCATTATCAGCAAAAGGATACCTATCTTGTGCCCTATGAATAAACAATGAGTCTCGAATTCCTTCTGGTGCATCACCGATGCCATGTTTAGAAATATCAAATCCCTTGATTTCTGAATTTGGGAGCAATATCTTCAACTCGTATGTAATATGCGCCTTTCCACACCCCACATCCAAAATTTTATCACCGTCTTTAAGCTGATATTTTTCAATCATCTGTTCTGCGACAGGTTTCCACCGCCCATCATATTTATAACCTCCATAACCAAAGCGACGGTCACCATCCCAATAATCTTCCGCATATTCTTTCGCTTTAAGCGTACACGTCACTTTATTATCCCCCATACGATCAATATATTTTCGTAAAGTTCTTTTATGTAATGGAGTAAAAAAATTCTGAATTGTCCTCATTTTTTCCATCCTTTAATAACTGATATTAAATTTTTTGTTGTTATTCCAAACTCCTCCATCAAACTAACTTGCGACCCATAATGTTCCGGAAAAACATCCGGGATACCAATACGTTTAAATTTCTTGGATTCATTAAACCCTGCCTCCGCAATAATCTCTGCCACCGCACTCCCCAAGCCTCCCATAACTGTATGCTCCTCAATCGTTACAATAGCCGAAGCCTTTTCTGCGCACTCTAAAATCTTTGGAATATCTAATGGCTTAATCGTTGGGACATGAAGAACGGCAACCTCCAACCCCTCTGCCTTAAGAGCATCTGACGCTTCTAAAGCATTTCGTAATGTAATCCCTATTGTCACAATTAAAGCATCGTTGCCGTCCCGCATTTGCAGAGCTTTACCTATGTCAAATGGAATATCATCTGTTGTGACAATGGGATCATAACCCTTGGCAAATCGAATATACATGGGCCCTTGATAATCCAAACTTTTTTCCATTACCCGTTGCATCTCATTTGCGTCTGCCGGAGCCACAATCGTCATATTCGGAATCGCGCGCATAATAGCCAAGTCATCAATGGCCTCGTGGGTCGGCCCTAGTGGGGCATAGACCAAACCACCCCCATTACCCAGCAACCGAACATTGACATTATGCAAACACAAATCAATGACGACTTGTTCAAAACATCTCCGTGTTAAAAAAGAAGCTATCGTATTAACATAAATAACTTTTCCTTCCATAGCCAACCCTGCCGCCATCCCGATGACATTGGCTTCGCTAATCCCTTCCATAAAAAACCGATCCGACATTTCCGTCTTAAAATTCTGTAATGTTCCTACTCCTAAATCAGAACCGATAAAAAAAACGCTTTCATCTTTCTTTGCTAATTCATACACCATATCTAATGCTGTCTTACGCATTCACCGCCTCCAATTCCGCCAAAAGTGACGCAACCTCTTCTTTTTTTAATTTACTCTTATGATGCCACGTTAAATTATTTTCTGCGGCTTTAATTCCTTTCCCTTTAATCGTATGACAAATAATAGCCGTAGGTTGATCTTGCGCTATCGGCACTCTTGAGAAAACCGACTTCAATGCTTCAACATCATGGCCTTCCACTTCTGCAACAGAAAATCCAAATGCTTTCCACTTATCCGCAAAAGGTTCCAAACCCTGAACTTCTGCTGTTGAAGCATACGATTGATGCTTATTGTAATCAACAATCACTGTTAAATGGCTAAGCCTATGTTTACCGGCACACATAGCGGCTTCCCATACGGAGCCTTCATTACATTCACCATCCCCAACAACAACAAACGTTCTATAATCCATTTTTTCATAAATCGCGTTAAGTGCAAAACCAATTCCGATGGATAACCCATGGCCTAAACTCCCTGTTGAGGCTTCAACCCCCGGCACTTTAATTTCAGGATGACCACCAAGAAGCGCATCAAATTTACAAAACCTCCACAATTCTTCTTCCGAAAAAAAACCTTTCTCAGCAAGCATTATATATAACGCTAAACAGCCATGCCCCTTGCTAAGAATACATCGATCCCGTTGAACCCATTTAGGTTTTTTCGCATCAAATCGCAAAATATCATCATATAAAACCCGAAATATTTCTACCAATGAAAGCGCAGCCCCAACATGTCCACGCCCACCAGCAGCAAGAGTTCTAATAATCATTTTTCGTAAATCTTTTGAACGTTTATCTAATTTCATATTTATATGGACACTCCTGATATATGCTTTTCACAAAATCTAACATTTTGCGCGCTTTGGTCAATTGTTTCTTTTGAAGATAAATTTTATCGCTCCAGGGACCTTCAGCAAAGTGTCGTCTCTTTAAATCATCCGGAATAAACTCATTCAAAAATATGAGGCACCATTTTAGCCCGAATAAAGGAAACACTATTTCAAATCTATCAAAAAGATATTTCTGCTCTTTAAATACCTGAAAAATCCCATCAATAAAAAAAATTTTTAAATCTTCATCAAACTCCATAGCCGGATGCAATAAAAAGTCTGCAATCATTTTTGTGGGATCATCCCATCCAAAATATTCGAAATCAATAAATACAATATGTCCGTCTTCATTTTTCAAGGCATTATGATATCCGAAGTCCGAAGGGCTTAATGTCCGTTCTTCTAAATTAATATCAGAGTCAAAAGATATCGAAGATGCTATTGATTTCTTTTTACTCCAACTGACGAGTATAATCAAAAACGGCTCGAACTCCTCATTCAAAAATTTCGTTAAAATCTTTTCACTTGAAACTCTTTGTAATCGTTCTAATCTCCATTCAATATTCTCAACGATTTTTCGAATTGAAAAACAAGCCTCTGACGCCGGAAGAAAATCTTTACTCTTGTTCTTACGAGCAACCGTTTTAAGTTTTCCGAGAAGTTGTACAACTTGATCAATATCCTGAACAGTCACCTCACTGGGAAGTATTTTTCTCCCGTCAATGTATTGATAGACTGCGCATCGCGCTTGCTTATCAACAGCTATCGGCTGTGAAATGCATCGAAGTCCCTGTTCCCAAAGAAATGACAAACCGGAAAACTCAGTTTCTAGCCGATCTCTCGTATCTGCGACATTTTGAAAATAAAACTTGGCAACATATTGCTTAGCACATTCGGATTTAATCCGATAAACGCGACTATTTGCCCCTCCCCCAATTTTGTCAGAAAAAACCATCGTTTGATCCAAAAGATTTTCAACAATTTTAATTTCTTCTGAAACCAACTGCTGGTGTTTACTTTCAAAAAAATATTCGTTAATTTCTCTCCAGGAAGCAAATGTTTTCCAGTGCGAAGACGGCGAGTATTTCCGAGATGAAACAAATAATATATTCTCAATATAATTTGGAAATAATTCGTGTAAAAAAACTTCTTCTAAGTCATCAATAAAATGCGTGCATCCTAATTGTTTTACCCTATTTATCTTTTCTTCCTGTGTCGATTCAAAAAAAACTCGATCTTTTGATAACCCTACGTCTTTATCAAAAAAGCTGTTTCGTTCCATCCAGGTTAAAGCCATTTCCCTCAAATTAACCCCATTTTTAACTAACGTTGAATATTTTGTCTTGTGACTAACAACATAAAAAGAAATCCCTGCATTCTTGCAAGCATGAAAAAAATCCATAACACCTTCAAATAAGGTTGCTACCACCATACCTTTCCCATATACAAATGCCTGCAATTCCCGCCATTTAATCTCACCATTCGGTAACTGACGAACATAATTCCGAACATTTTTTTTATTCCTGATAATCTCTGAAGAGATTAACCCCCATTCAACTGCCGTTTTATAAAGAACCTTATCATAATTCACTACCGTATTATCAAAATCAACACCAATAATTAAGTCACTTCTCATATAAAATTCACATGCTCCTGTACGCATTCGGCTTCATCTAATAACTCTACTTTTGATTCTCTCAAACTATGCAAATATTGATTAACCTTATCCATACGACAATTCACACGGCATTCGGCAACATCCAAATTTTTTTCCACCCAACACAATGACTGTTTCCGCTTTTTACCTTCCCAAATTTCCTTGAACGTCTGGTTATAAATATTTCCATAAATAAAACGCTCATCATCCAGATAAATGCTGCACCCCAGCACATTACCTCCTGCATCAATATACGACCAAAAAGGTAACGCGACACATCGACTATACTTATGCGCTCCGGAATCCCATTGTTGCATGGTATTATTTCTAAATACCACATGAAAATCATTAGAATTAAATTTTTTCAACTCTTCATTCAAAACCTGATATTGATCGTATTTAACATTCTCATACTCTTTGGAAACACCCTGCGTATGTTGTGAATAAGGCTTAATCACCAAATAATCTATTCCAATATCTTTGGCTATTTTTGCCAATGTCGCACATTCATCACTATTTTCAGGAAGCAAGATCATTTGAAAACCCAGTGTACAATTATATTTATTGTTTCGACGTATTTTTGCCGCAAATGTCATGTTCTCAATAACTCGATTAAAATCGCTTTCTTTTGCCTGATGAATTTTTCCATAAGTCTCTTTTTTTCCCGCGTTAATACTCACCTTAATCCATGATATTTTTTCCAAAACATTTTCCGCGTACTCTTGCTTGAACAAGGAAGCATTGGTTGTAAAAGCAACATCAATCCCTGAATTTTTTGTATAATTCGTCAAATCCACCATATCTTTATGCAAAAATGGTTCACCCTCTCCCGCGTACATAATGCTCTTGAGCCCCAATTCTCCCATTTCCTGCAACCTGTCTTTAAACATTTCAGTTTCTAAACAACGATTTTGATACCCCATAAAATCCACACCGCAAAATGTACATCGATGATTACAGGCCCCTGCCGGACTAACCTCCATATAAACAGGGTAAATATTTTTCCCTGACGTCCAGTCATTCACCCGGGACGCGTGATACATTAATTTATGTCCATCTATTTTATATTTGTCCATTTTTTTCTCACTTATTAAAAAAAATTAACACAAAACCTCGTTCCCCATTAAACGCTCAACTTCATGAAAAACACTTTCCGGCTTAATCAAACTCATACAATTATCCTCAAAATGAATACACTTATTAAGCTGGCAGGGGAACTCTTCACACACAAAATCCTGAGGATAAAAAACAGTCCCTAAACCATACAAATGATTATCCGTTGCGTATGTTGGCCCAAACATGGCTATAACTTTCTTTTTAAGCGCAATAGCGATATGCATCCCAAAGGAATCATTGGTCACAATCATCCGACAAGAATTAATCCAATCAAAATATTCTTCTATATTGGCTAATCCCTGTTGCCAACAAATACTATATTGATCTTTTAGGCTTGCCTCCAATTTTTTCCAATAAGCTTCCGGCCAGCCTTTAAGAGGCCACTTATTCCCTACCTGATAATTAAAACCAATATCATGCTTAATTTCTAATTTTGGTTCATAACCCAAAACATACTCTTCACCTTTCCACTCTGCACCAATCATCTCAAACAAACCCTCCTGCCAACAGGCTTTACGGCTTCTTCTTTTGGCAATATCCCGACATATTTCAAGCACCAGATGAGAACCATCATAAGCCTCTGCTTCTCCTGTCTGCACATCAAAACGAAAGCCATAACGCCGCCAAGCATTAATAGAATCTGAAAGGGCACAAAGTCCCGGAACTTTTTCTAAATTAATGACCGTATCAAAATGTTCCGACTGCAATTGAAGAACGGAAGTTAAATTATAAATAAGAGGCCGATCGATATATGGATTATTTTTTATAATAGGAAAAGCCTTTTCATCAACTAACCACGTCACATGATCATCCTTATAAAGATTAAGCAATACCGTACTGCGTAAAACATCTCCATAACTCGTAAGATTACTGATATCAGAGGCCAATGTTTCAGAATAGCCAACCTTAATAATAAGAACCTTATGTTGTTTCCGTGTCATAATGCATCCTTCTCCTCTGTAAACTGAATATCTACTGATGTGTATCCATATTGTTGATAATGGTTTGTTTTTACTTTAATATCACACTCGCTGCATAGCCCATAATTACTGCAAGCAATATGTTCTTTAGGAAACTTAAAGGTCTCGTCCATCAAATTACCAAGGCCCAATTCTTTACGCGCGAAATATAAATCGGAATGACAAAGATAAATCGTTCCGTCCGGAGCGATAGGGACAACTGTATTTTTACAGGCCACCTTGATTCCCTGTCGTTTTCCGGCAACAGCCTCCGGATACCTCATCGTTCCGTGCATCTTGCCCTCATACTCCCCCAAAAACTCTTTGGAGCGTAGTTCAACTTTAAATTTCTTCGCGTAAGATTTAAGCTCATTAAGCTCCTCTTCTGTATGGGCGGGATGTTCAATATAATAAAGCCCTATGCTTAATATTTCCTGCAACTCCGCAATCCGCTCAATAAGTTCCTTATAATTATTTTGCCCTTTATGATAACTGACACGAATCCTTGGGTAAGGGGCTTTGCGTTTATTCCAATCAAGGGTCTTAAGCTCTTCAAAATGCTTTTTCGTCAAAAAAGGCGGCAACGCAGTCATAATATCAATTTTATGTTTAACACCTTCTAAAACTTCCCAAATACCCTTATAAACAAAAGGCTCTCCTCCCTGTAAACTAAGGGGAACATCTTTAGGCAACTTGAGACGATTTAATCCCTGAATCCATTGATCAGGAATTAATCTGGAAAAATGAATTTTAAAATAATCTGAACCGTGATGCGTGGTTATACAATACGGACAGGAAAGATGACATTTATCGGAAATATAAACACCAACATAATCATAATTTTCAGGAATAACAATTGGATTCATGATATTTTAATATTCTCTTAAAAATAATCGTCCTTTATCTGTTAAGCGATACTTTTGCTTGCTACTCCGAGGCCTATCTGGAATAGTCATTTCAATAAATTTTTTTTCTATAGCCGGAACCAGATATGCCTTCCTAAAATGTTCATCATTTTAGATAATCATTGTGCCAACTTGATTTATACTCTATATTTTGTTTCTCAGACATAAATAAGCTTCCATTTATTTCGGAATATCTTCCATTGACCAACGGGACTCTTCAATAGCGTAATCATCAGAAATTTGTTCAACAAGACTCGTTAACGCATCAACAGAAAGCCAATGATCATTATTATCTGAGGAATAACGAAAATCCTCCGCGCACAATTGCCCTTTGCCGCCATTAACTGCCTTTAAGAGTTTTTCTTTTTTCTCAGGATTAGACTGAACAACATAACATTCCTTAAACTGTGCTGTATTACGAGCCTCATCTGCCCCAATAAGTGTTTCATGAATTTTCTCTCCGGGACGAATACCAACCACTTTCTGCTTACACTCAGGGGCGATCGCCTGAGCCAAATCTGTAATTTTCATAGATGGAATACGCGGAACAAATATCTCTCCGCCTTGCATCCTGGAGAAAGAAGCTAATACAAAATGAACAGCCTGATCCAGCGTAATCCAAAACCGTGTCATCCGATCATCTGTAATAGGCAAAACACCTGTTTGCTTTCTTTCCTTAAAGAAAGGAACAACCGATCCCCTGCTTCCCAAAACATTTCCGTAGCGCACAACGGCAAAACGGGTCTCTCTTGAACCGACATAAACATTAGCGGCAGTAAACAGCTTATCAGAGCATAATTTTGTTGCCCCATATAAATTGACAGGATTACACGCCTTATCCGTCGATAAAGCAATAACCTTTTCAATATTATTATGAAGGGCCGCGTCAATAATATTCATAGCACCCATCACATTTGTTTTAATAAATTCTTCAGGATTATATTCAGCCGCGGGAACCTGTTTTAAAGCGGCCGCGTGAATAATGTAATCCACATCCCTAAAAGCCATCATCAAACGGTCCTTATCCCGAATATCTCCCAACAAATAGCGAAGACAAGGATATTTAGCCATACTCCATTTCTGCCCCATCTCAAATTGCTTCAGTTCATCCCGACTAAAAATAATCAATTTTTTAGGCTTATACTGAGACAAGACACTTTGAACCATCTTTTTACCAAATGACCCCGTCCCTCCGGTGATAAGCACTGTCTTATTATTTAACATGTTTTTTCATCCTCTCGTAAATATAGCGCGGGGCAAAAGTTCCGCAACACTGAACATGGGGCCGGGCCTGTCGAAAAAAAGTCGCAAAACTTTTGCTCTGCACTATATTTTGGTCCTGATTTTCTTCCTAAATAATATAAAGGCTACTCTCCCCTTCTTGCCAACATTGCAAAATTTAACAAATAATTTTTTAAAAACTCAGGATTAACAGAATATATACCCGTCTGACAATACCAATCACCCAGAACCTCCTTAAAACGGCACAATTCCCTTGTCCTGGATCTATTTTTCGTGTCTTCTATCGTTAAATCAATCAACTCAAGAGTTCGCCACAAAGATGAAAGCATATGTTTAGTATCTTTTTGCTTTTTTAATTTAACGGCTCGACTTATTTCACTGGCCATGTTGCCCATCTGCTGATAAAAAGTCATGTCTTGCCATCTCTTTTGATCAATCATAAAAATACCTTTTCAAAAATAATTTGTTTCATTTTCTCTCGAACTTTCAAATTTTTTACTTCTAAATCTCTATTGTTATCTCTTGGTCGAATATTAATAAAAGACTCATAAATCAAACATTCATCTTTAGCCTTATCCAATAAAACATTGAAACCCCATAAATTTGCTTGTTTTGAACCATCTTTTAATAAAACATCTTCCGCGTCTGCGTGCATCTCTCCTCCTAAAGCAACAACTTCACGTTTTATATCAACAACACCCTTAATTAAATCCTCATAATACTCCTTTGCTAATTCATTTAAATCTTCTCGCGAAATAGAATGATTTATAATTCTAATATCCATTGCAACCTCCTATTTTTCTTCCAGCATCTCAACATACATGGCCAAGCCATGCTCCATATGCTTCTTCCCTTGCTTTTAGGGCCAACAAAAAAATAAAATACTGCCTGGCTCTTCCTCACCCAGTTCCCCAGAAAAGACATCTCTTGCTGACGATTAATAAAAGGAACTCTGTTTGTTTCGTTCATCGTGGATTCCCCTTAGGACTTTCGCCGTTAAAAATAAGATTCGTTTTCCTGGCTAATTCCTCAACCAAATTGATATGCCGATGACCGTTTAAAGATTCCGGCAGATGCTCCTGACCAATAAGAAGAGTTCCTTTCAACTCTTTCGGAATATTATCAATACGCTTTAAAACACAGTCATTGATCATCATATCCGCAAAGACCATCTCAACCAAAGTAACAAAATCCGATTTCCCAATAATATAAAAAATTCGCTCACCTTCTTTATATAGAGAAGAAAGAATCTCTTTTAAATTTTCTTTAATCAAACCAATGGCATTAATAGTATTCAAAGTATACTTAATAGACTTCCCCATCTTCTCTGCCAACCCTTTAGGTGTAAGCAAATATTTAACTTTTCGTTGATTCAGCTGACTGATACGTATCAGTCCTTTAGAGACAAGTCGGCGAACAAGCATATTTGTCTGCCCCAGGGAAAGGTTCATCTGGCAGGATAAGTCACGCTGGTTGGAGCCAAGTTCAGCCCCAATAATATTAATAAGTTCAAATTCACGTTCGTCTAAAATTTCTTTGGACATAAGGAGTTATAACTCTAAATATAAAAATATGTTCAGGAATTGAACATATTATAAGTATAACAAATATTGTGTCAAGAATAAATTATTGAATTATAATTAATCTTTTATCCCCATTCCATTGAATAATTGCTCTATTTTTAACTCTGCTATTCTCCATAAAGCGTCGAGAAAAGCAAAGTTGGTTTTGGTCATTATTTAATGGAATGGGCATTAATAGGGCTTAAGCTCTAATTTGTTAACAATATCGTCTGATATTTTTTTTGACGTGGCTTTCTCCATTAAAATTAGCAATCTCTTACAATCGTCATAAGACATCTTCAATTGCCCGATAATGGATACATGAAAAGCCCCCACTAATGTGTTCATAATAGGCGCGTAAATAAATTTAGAACCTTGAATAAAAAGCAACGCGTGCGCCGGCTTGGTTGACACGGCTACTTTAAAAAATTCTTTAGCTTGATCGTACTGCCCTGTTTTCAAATAAATAATCCCTAAATTATAGGGAAACCAAAAAAAATACTTATTAAGAGAAATCGCCTCTTTATATTCCGCTATAGCCCTTTCATAGTTCCCTGACTGATAATAACAAAACCCTAAAAGCCCATGGGCTTCAGACTTATCTGGGTAATACTGAACAATTTTCTTATAATAGTCGATATATTTCTGCCATTGTTCTTTATCTAGTGGTGTAATGCCGTAAGAAACATCTATTAAGTGCTCATAGGATTCCGGCATCATGTCATTTAAAGTTCGAACCATAACTCCTTCCTGATATTTTTCTCGATCAAGGAGCATATAGCCGACACAAAAAAGAATCAGATACAGCGTCACAACACGCGTACTCACAAATTTTAAAAACGAAAATTTCATGTAATCCTTTTTGACCTTATAAATTTCATCCATTCAAATATCAAATAAAAAAACACCCCATTAAAAAACATCATCATGAAATATTTAAAAGCATATAACCAAACACTTCCATACCGAAAATAAACAGTATGTTCTCCCGCTGGAATCCATACGCCTTTAAACGCCTGATTCGCGCGAAACAGTTCTTCCCGATGATTATCAACAAACACCTGCCATCCCGTATAAAAGCAATCATTGTAAACCAAAAATTTTCTTTGGCTAAAATTTGTCTTAAGCTTTAACATGTTGACATTATAATCCAACACTTCCACTGTTTTTGAACCCTCTGTCACAACCTCTGCTTTCAACGAGTCAAAAACAGATTCTTGTGGCCGCTCATCATAAATCAATAATTTACTCTGCAAATAATCACTTAAAATAGCTGGATTAATCTCTTTTTTTAATTCATAAAACCACTTTGTCCCTAGATAAAAATTCGTCGTTGCTTTTTTTTGAAGAGCTTCGCCAACTGATTTGGTACGGTACTTCCTAATAGATTCAGGAAGGGAAAAATCATGATAGGCAAGATGTCCTTGATGCCCATATCGATAAGGTCCTCTACCTTTTGATGTATTATGATGAAGATAATTATAAACGATCATCGGATGAAAAATAATCACTCCTGAAATAAGAATTAAAATCCACCCCTCATACTTCTTCCGTTTATCCTTTAAAATAAAATTTAAAAATGCCTTAAATTGCTCTGATGTAAGCACAATAGCGATCGGCAGTAACACAACCCAAAGAAAAAACAAAAAATTACGGAAATACTTAAAATAAAAAATCTTTTTATAAAGAAATGGATATAAAATCGTCCCGTCATTAAGGCTTATCAAATAAATCAAAAAGCCCCAAACCGCTAATACCAAAATTTTTTTGTTAACAGGCATAAAAAGGCCACAAATAAGCATCAAATAAGCAAAAAGAGGAACATAAAACTGTCCTAATTGCAACTTATTGAAATCTTCCCAAAAAGTCCCCTCATCTGTGACCACGACCCCACCGCCTCCCATCGTCTGAGGTCTAACCGTAAAGACATTTTCTGCCGGAGAATCGGCATGGCGGATAGGAACAACAAATTCTCCTCTCTTTGTTTCCTGAAAAAACATGACTCCCGGGAGGAGTGATAAAATAAAAAACAATAAGCACAAACACGTAAAAATCTTATGTTGTTTAAAAAACTCAAAGCTTTTTTTTGTGATCTT
>CAZIRV010000006.1:0-31214 GCA_964541845.1 uncultured Planctomycetales bacterium | reverse complement strand
TTAAGTTAACCTCTTTAATTTAACTCCGGGAGTTGATATCAACAACGTAATCTTGAAATGAACAAAGAGAAAAAAAATTTATTAGTTTTTGGATATGGATTAGCCGTGATCTCAAGTTTTTGGGGAATCCTTTTAGGGCTGAAGCATGGATGGGGAGCTGTTTCACTATTCTTACTTATTATGGCCTCCGGATTTGCGATTGAGACAGCAATTGATGTTTTTTTACTTAAACCATTTTATAAAAAATGGATGAAAGTTGCTCATTTTATCGGAAACATCATCGCCGGAATCACCCTTTCAATACTATTTTATGGAATTTTCGGCCCCGTTGGAATTATTTTACGACTTCTTAAAAAAGATTTATTAGAGCGAACCCTAGACAATTCTTGCACAACCTATTGGCATTCTAGGGAAGAAAAAAAATTTGATAAAAAACATTACTTACGACAATTCTAGAAAGGAAAATAGTTATGTCAAAAATGGAAATTTTTAAAGAATTTTGGGAATTTTTAAAAGAACGCAAACGTTATTGGCTGACGCCCATTATTATTATTTTAGTTTTATTAAGCCTTCTCATTGTCTTTGCACAAACCTCTGCGGTAGCGCCGTTTATTTATACTTTATTTTAAGACTACTTCTATTTTTGTTTCTTTATCCGAACTCTCTAATATACTGCGCTTAATTTTCACCACAACTTTTCCATGTTCTTCAACTTCTATGGATCTGTTATTAAGAAAAACCTGATCAATCGTGTATTCTCCAAAATTAAGATTGTTCGCGTTTTTGTAAATAACTGTAATTTTTTTTCCGGCAAATTGACAAGTCACCGAGGCCTTTCCCTCCGCATCAAATTGATCCTGAACAAGGGCTGGGGCTAATACCAGATCGCCGCCTTGCCCACGAACACCAAATACTTGCGTAAGCTGCGTCAACACCAGCCAACTCGCTGACCCCGTCAGATAGTGATACATTCCTTTTCCTTCAGAATCAAAATATTCAGGGATGCCTGGATAAATTCTACTTTTTTCCGTATCCATAGCCATCTGGTAAAGAGAACGTAAAACTTCATGTCCTTCTTTGGCGAAACCTCGATGATACAACGCGTAGGCGTACATCACGGTCATATGGCTAAAGACCGCGCCGTTTTCCTTTGTCCCATAGGCAAAACCAAAGGCTCGTCCTAAATCTAAATAATGCTTCAAACCAAAATTTGTGTTTAATCGAAACCCTCCTGAACGCCGATCACGTAAATACCGTCGAACAGCAACTGTTATTTCTCCAATATCCTCTTCCTGTGCCGCTCCACTCATAATAGGAAAAACTTGTCCCGTTAAAGTCATCCGCACATTTCCATCAACTTGCCCTTCAACCTTTTTAGCTTTATTATCATAATAACCGTTAAACCAACTGTCTTTAAATCCTTCTTTATCAACAGTTAATTTTTCTTGTTTACGAATATGCTGAAAAATCCATTCTCCTTTTTTACGTAAATCTGTGGCCACGTCTTCAATTTTTATCTCATTTTTTTCCCCACTCAACTCCGGCTGAACAGCTGAAAAATAGATATCAAAAAGACATTCCCTCTTAGCGTCAATGCTTTCATAATTAATTTTTTGTTCCCCTAACGTGTCTAAAAGAATTTTTATTTCCTTGGCAACAAAAATTTTTTGTATCTTACATACACTGGCAAATTGTGTTAATAAATCAGCCATCGCTAAAAAATTTCCTCCATAGCAACTCATAAACGCGACACTCTCTCCCCGATCAAAGGCCATATCTAGTCCATCATTCCAATCCGCGCTTTCCAAACGGGTAATATTATGTTCGCCCACATTAAAAAACTGTACGAGATTCTGTACTAAAACATGCTCGATCAATGTTCCTTTATAAATATTCCCTTGCGTATCTTTAAGCTTCCTTCCATATTCAGGAGTCCACGGAGTGTCTTTAGAAAATGTCCGTGACATCTGAAGGTCTCGAAAATATGTGTTCTCCTCTAACAAAATTGCGTAATCTCCTGTCTGGTTAATATAGAGAAGCAGCGTCATAAACGGCCAGACGCCATGGTCCATCCAAACGCGTGTAATCGCATTACGATCCGCTAAAAATTCTCCCGGAGCTGAACCAATAATCGTCGCGTTTGATCCATCAATCCGTACACCCGCAAAATTATTAATTAAAACGTCACGCACGCCCTCCGGTTCAATTAAAATCAAAGACAATAAATCTTGCCAAATATCCCGCCAGCCTTTGCCTCCTTTGCCATAATCATGATCCGGCAAAAAGGAACACCCATAAATCCGACGCAAAATCGGCTGTAAGATTACCCAATGCATCCAGGAGTTAAATTCATTTTTACCTGTCTTAAAAACAATGGCTTGGGTCTTATCAAACCAATAAGCTTTGGTTTTCTCCAGGGCTTTATCAAATTTTTCGGCTGTATTAAATTCACTAAATTGATTCAAAGGTTCTGTTAAATCTTCCGTCATACCAACAGCAATAAAATATTCTTTTCCCTCTCCTGGGGCCAATTCTATTTTTTCAAACCGAAGCGCGCCAACAGCTTCTTTTCCCTGAATAGCCTCTTCCAATAACATTTTTGGTGATGCATTATTTATGACAGCCTCCGGATGAGAAGGGGTTCCGTGATCCCCATAAAAACTATCCGTCGTCGGAAATGTCCCCACAGGATCTTTCCCTGAATCCTCTATTCCAAAAACATAATAAACCGCGTTGTTTTCTTTATGCCCCTCTTCATTAAAAGTCATGGAGGGCTCCACGAGGATTCCTTGAGGTCGTTGTTCTATCCGATGTAATAAAGATGTCACATGTTCATGATCATGTTTGTTAGCCAAAGCCCGAGCAAATAACGGAATGACAGCCGTCGGGGTTAAAGATTTTTTTTCTTTAGAAAGATTAGCGCAACGCACACGCATGAGCTCAACATTTTCACCCGTTACCGGAACAAAATTCAAGACCTCAAGCTCTATGCCGCATTCCGGATACTTTCGTGTCAATTTATGCCAAAGCTGCCCTGCTTCTACCAACGCCTCACCCTGATCCCTCGCTAAAGAAAAAATTTCTCCTTGATCTGTATAAACGAAAAAATTACGCGCATCATGGCGCAAATCTTCTGTCGAGACGGGCTTGGTAATGTAATGATTTTTATCTATTTTAATATCGCCGCTGAGAAAGGGGGTAATAGAAGATTTAATACTATCTGAAGTAACGCCACAAAGAGGAAAATAAATCGTCCGAAGCTTTGTGGCTTCACGCGAAGTAAAACTTATGTCATCAGAAAGATATTCAAATAATTTATTTTTTAATGACATAAAAATATCAGGAAGGAGATACCAGATTGTAAAGCCTTGATAAACGCATAAAATCAACTTCATGAAATCTAAAGCCAATATCCCAAATATTATACTCTTGACCTTTCACCCAAACAACCTCCCCGCGAAGATTCATGGGTCTTGCTCCATCCGAAAGCTCCACCTCTAAATCTACATGGTCATGTAAATACATCCGCTCTTTTGTGGATAATTTAGCTCCTGAAGCCGAAGCATCGCGTAAATAAACATTATCCCCAAAATTTTCACGGGTATCTTTAAATTTTGCAGGAAAACGTGCTTGAAACCGTTCAAATGTCCGTTTATCCTCAACCATCGAAACTCCCCTTCTTTCTTATGTAAAATATTGTACGACACTAAGGACCTGCGTGTAAATAACTGCTCCAGTTTGCGCTCAGATCCTAAACTGCCGACAATATGAAATTCATCCTCGAAAAAATAATCTTGTCAATAATTAATTGCGCAATTTCTTACCCATAAAATGTTGATCTAAGCGTGACTTTGATCCTCTCAACACCTCTTTAAATTCCATTCCAATACGATAACACCCTGATTCAGGGACAGGCCTGACCCACTGGACCCTTCCAATAACAAATGCCGGATCCCCCATTTCATCAAGATCAATTTCAAGAGCAATCTCTTGATTGACAGGAATCTCATTTTTTGAAATAAACCCAATCCCGCTTTTGCTGTAATCTACGGTGCGTATACCATCAAATGTGCTATCTTTTTTTCCATCAACAGGAACCAGACAGTCAAATCTTTTATTTTTTCTTTTATTATTCATTTTATTTAAATCCTCATAATGAGTACTCTATTAAATATTTTTATCACAAAACTCTTAACATAAAGCGTTGCTTAATGTTAGAAATGACTTTTTACAGGAGTTTAAAGAAACCGCTTTCGATAGTGTAAATATAATACATTTATAGATAGAATGCAACGTTTAGAAAAAAAATTTAAAAAAAATTTAAAAACGTGTTATAATCCTCCAAAGATCTGACAATTAAGGTGGAAAATGACTTTTTTAACTGATGTTATTGTTCGTGTTTTTATTTTATACTTCCTCTTTCGTGGTGCTCAAAAAGGATTTTTACGAACACTTTTGGGTCCCATTGCTCTTATCCTCTCCTGCCTGATAGCCTTTATTTACTATTATAAAACTAAAAATATTTTTTTTAGTCTGTCCATGGCTATTTTTGGCCCGTTATTTCTCACATTTATATTTTCTTTTGTCTTAAAAAGCTGGAATACTGTTGTAAATAATAAGGAATCTCCTTCTCCTCTCAGTCGTCTGGCAGGAGCCCTTCTTTCTTTTCTTTGGAGAGCCCCTCACCTAGCCATTATGCTTTCTTTTCTCGCTCTGGTTCCTATCCCCAAAAATATTGCCTGGTTCATACCGATTCAAAATAATGTTAAAAATTCTCAAAGTTATGCCCTCATCAGCCGATGGACGAAAAACAAAATCCCAGCAGCGGGTATAGATTTGAATAAACTAGCCGCTATTTTAAAAAACCCTGATCATCTTAAAGCCCTTCGATCCACTCCGGAGTTTCAAGAAATTATTGCTGATAATAAATTTCGTAATCTATTTTCAGATCAAAAAATTCTCCAGGCCATCAAAGAAAAGAACTTCCATGAACTCCTTTCTCAGCCCAAGATAAAAGCCTTTTTTCAGGATCCGGAACTGATTAAAAAATTTTTAGCTTTACAAAAAAAAATCATGGTTACCAAACCCGATGAGGATCGAATCGTCGATCACTACCAATCATTTCCCAATACAAAATTGTGAAAAAATATTTTCTAAAAGATCCGAATCAATGTTACGCCCCGTAATACTATCCAAAAAATTTACAGCCCCTTTGATCCCTTCAGAAATAAACTCAAGAGATAAACCATGACGCAAATCTTCCTGAGACTTTTCCAGGGAGCTTTGACAATTTTTTAAAGAATTAATATGACGAAGATTACTGACCAACACCGCATGCGTATCTATTGTTTTACTATGCCAGACATTTTCAACAATCATGCTCTCTAATACCTCAATGCCAATTTTCTTTAAAGCAGACACTTCGCACATTTGGGCATGCCCTAAAAACGACTTCACTCGCTGAGCATTTATTTTCCGAGGTAAATCACTTTTATTTAAAATTACCAAAATATTCTGTCCTTTCACCTTCTGAATAATGATCTCATCCTCCTCAGATAATTCAGCATTTGCATCAAGAACCAATAAAACTAAGTCCGCGTTTTGCATAGATAAATGACTCCTCTTAACCGCCGCCGCCTCAAGAATATCTCGTGGCGCTAAAACTCCAGCCGTATCAATCAGCTGAAGTGGAATTCCTTTTATCTGCGCGGTTTCTTCAATCGTATCCCGTGTCGTCCCCGCGATATCCGAAACAATAGCCCGAGGGGTTTTTAAAAGAATATTTAATAATGATGATTTTCCAACGTTTGGTTTGCCACACAGAACCACCTTAATCCCATCTTTAAGAATTTTTCCATGTTCACTTGAGTCCAATAATTTTTTGACGCACCCGGAGGCCTCCTGCAATAGTGGAAAACCCCGTCTTTCCTTATCTACATCCAGGTCGTCTTCCGGGAAATTAATAATAGCCTCCATTGCACCATACACATCCATCAACTGCGCTCGAATTCTTTCTAATTCCCGGGATAAATCCCCCTTCAATTGATGCGTGCTCACCTGTAAAAAAGATTCTGTCTTTGATTGAATAATATCTAAAACCGCCTCGGCTTGGGTCAAATCAATCCGTCCATTTAAAAAAGCCCTCTTGGTAAATTCTCCGGGCTCAGCCAATCGCGCCCCCATATCACAGGCCAATGCTAATATGCTGCGCAAAGCAGCTACGCCCCCATGACAATTAATCTCAATAACATCTTCTCGTGTGTAACTCCGGGGACCCCTCATTATTGTAATTAAGACCTCATCAACATTATTCCGACGTTCCTTATTTTTATAAGAGGCAGGGGCGTCGGGAGCCTCTTCCAACATTATCCACCCATAATGCACCGTATGACTTTCCGATTCTGCTAAGGTCTTTTTATTAGGAGACTGTCTGAGAATAGATTTTTCACCTGATTTTTCAAAAATTACATTGCCAGACAGTCTTTTAGCCGCCACAAACATTTTATCACAAATTTCAATAGCCTCTGCACCGCTCAACCGAACAATCCCAATTCCTCCTTGTCCCATGGCTGTTGAAATGGCGACAATCGTGTCATTTAAACTTTTTAGCTGATACATTAATTCCCTTTCCTATTTTTAAATCAACAGCCGATTAACCAAACAAACACCGGGTGTTTGTTTTTGGTTGCATAATTTCCTTGCTTCACTTACCACAAAAATTGATCCTGTTACAAAAATAATGTCACCTTTCACACTTTCCCGGCAAGCCAACTTCAAAGCTTCTTTAACATTCGAGGTCTGACAACATTTTTTTTTAAAAAAAATTAATTTTAAATTTTCCTCCGTAAAAAAACATGCCCGTGGATGATTTGATTTTGTCACAATAACTTTATCTGCGATCTTGTTCAATTCCATTCCAATGGCCTTCTTATCCTTGTCATCAGAAATACCTAAAATCAATATTGATTTTTTATCCGCCCAAATAAATTGAAATGTTTTCACAACCGCTCTTGCAGAGTCTATCGTATGCGCGCAATCCAATATAATCAACGGCTGTTTTTGTACGACCTCAAAACGGCCTGGCCAATTTACATTAGCTAATCCTTCCTCTATAGCTGTAATACTAATCTTCTCTCCTAAATCCTTTAAACACTCCACAACCCCTACAGCCGTTGCCGCGTTAAGCGTCTGATGTTTACCCAAAAGAGGCATAAACAAGTCTTTGTACATGGCACAACGCCCCTTAACAAAAAATCTTTGCCCGTCACCTAACTCTTGGGCATAAAGAACATATTCAATATTCCTTCCTACCCAAAATGGTTGGATATTCAGATCAACACAATGACTTTTAATAACATCCTCTGCTTCCTTAGTCTGCGGGGCCACAACAACTTTCTGACGCGGGTCTTTAACAATAGCTACTTTTTCATAAGCAATTTTTTCAAGTGTATTTCCAAGAGTATTGACATGCTCTAAACCAATCGGCGTAATCGCACATACTTTTGCCATCCCCACATTTGTTGCGTCCAGGCGTCCCCCCATCCCGGTTTCTAAAACCACAAAATCCACCTTCTGCCTCGCAAAATAAAATAACGCCAATGCAGTCAATATCTCAAAATACGTTAAACATTCAATTTCCTCAATGAATGGCTTTAGCTCTTCTATAACCGTACAAAAATCTTCCTCACTAATTGCGTCAACAAAAACCCCCTTACCCTTGTTATCTCCTAAAACGCGTATTCTTTCCGTCACACTCTCCAAATGAGGAGAAGTGTAAAGCCCCGTCCTGTATCCGGCACGATGTAAAATAGAGGCTATCATCGCGCACGTTGACCCCTTTCCCTTAGAACCCGCCACATGAATAATTTTCAACCGCTCTTGGGGATTACCGATTAAACTTAATAAATGTTTGATATTTTGAAGACTAAATGAGGAAGATTTAACTTTTTGAAGATGATATTCGTAATTAATGAAGGATTCACAATATTCTCGTGCTTGGCAGAAAGTCATTGATTAATACCAATTCCATTAAAGAATTACCAAAATCCATTCTGCTTTTCTCGATGTATTTACGAGAACAGCAACCTTTAAATAGGACAATTATTTAGCGGAGGCGTACATATCGCCGCACAAGCGAATGAGGCAGATAACGCCGCAGATAAACCATTTGTGTAAACCCTATTTAATGCTTAAAATGTCTAACCCCGGTTGTGACCATGGCAATCTTGGCTTTATCCGCGGCTTTGATGACATCGGCATCCGCAATAGAACCCCCTGCCTGAATAATCGCTTTAATACCCGCTTTAGCCGCTAACTGAACATTATCGATATGAGGTAAAAACGCATCGGAAATCAAAACAGCCCCCTTGGCCTCTTTGCCGGCCTTTACAATGGCAATCTTAATACTCTCTACACGGCTTGTCTGTCCACAACCAATTCCAATGGTCTTCTTTCCCTTCACCAACATAACAGCATTTGACTTAATATTTTTAATCACCTTCCATCCAAACAAAAATGATTCCATTTGCGCCTTCGTCGGCTTTTTTTTCGTAACAACTTTCAACTCATCCTTATTAAGCCCGTGATCATCTTTATCCTGTAACAATAACCCTCCGTGCACTTTTTTAAAATCAAACCCTTTCGCTTTCAAATCGTGCAAATCAAACTCTATAAGACGCAAATTCTTTTTTTGTAAAAGAATTGCAAAAGCCTGTTTTGTAAATCCAGGGGTAATTACACATTCCATAAATCCACTTTTAGAAATTAATTTAGCTGTGGCCTCATCTACCTTACGGTTCAATCCGATAATCCCTCCAAAAGCAGATGTCACATCACATTGCCATGCCTTACGATAAGCTCCTAATAACGTCGCGTCTTCTGCCACTCCTGTAGGATTATTATGCTTAATCACCACCGCTGCCGGCCCATCTAAATCTTTCACAAAATCAATAGCCGCGTTAAGATCTAAAAAATTATTAAATGACAATTCTTTTCCATGAAGCTTATTAATTTTTGCCAAACCACTAACCTCTTCATCCCCATAAAAAGCGGCTTGTTGATGAGGATTTTCCCCATAACGCAAGTCCTGAATTTTATTAAATTTAAAGGTTATGTCTTTAGGTAAACTCGAAAGGTCTCCCTGCTGAAGATACTTATTAAGGAAAGAAAAAATAATGCTGTCATAGCGTGCTGTATGCCCAAAGGCCTCTACAGACAAACGAAATAAAACTGAGTCCGGCAATAACCCATTACTTGATTTCAACTCTGCCACAATCTCTTGATAGCGGGAAGGATTACAAATGACCGCCACATTCTTAAAATTCTTGGCAGCTGAACGCAACATGGATGGTCCACCAATATCAATGTTTTCAATCGCCTCGGCTAAGGCCACATTCTTTTTACGTGTCACCTGTTCAAACGGATACAAATTCACCACGACCATGTCAATCAAACCGATATTATACTCCTTAAGCTGCGCCATATGTTCCGGTTTTTCCCGAACCGCTAGAAGTCCGCCATGAATCTTTGGATGTAATGTTTTGACACGCCCATTCAACATTTCCGGAAAGCCCGTGTAGTCTGAAACTTCCTGCACAGGAATGCCTGCATCTCTTAATTGCCTTGCCGTTCCTCCAGTCGAAATAATCTCCACTCCCAAACGATGCAGCTCTTTAGCAAAAGACAAAATGCCTTTTTTATCTGAAACACTAATTAACGCTCTTTTAACTTTAATCATGACAATAACCTACCTCGGAGCAAGCCCACAGGTATTAACCTAAACATTTACAAACGAGGCAAGCCTCGGGGAATTAAACCCGATTTAGAGATTGGCAGAAAAATTTGTTTGGCCAATCTCCTAATTAAAAAAAGGGATAGGATACTTTCACTAAAAAAGCTTCCTATCCCTTTTTCCCAAATACATTTATTTTTTCTTCCCTTTAAGTCTTTTTTTCTCAGAAGGCTTTTGATAAAATCTTCTGTCTTTAATTTCCATCATAAAACCATCTCTCTGACACGCTTTCTTGAAAATTCTCATGGCTTTCTCAAAAGAATGAGAATCATGTACTTTTACTTCGATCATATTTAATCACCTTCCTTCCTGATCAAATTTTTAAATGAAGGTGTTAGTATACTCCAATTATTAAAAAGGTAAAGAAAAATGTAACCGTTCACGACATATCCCTTTCATTTACTAAATTTGACTATACAGTCAAAATGTGTGTTTTAATACCAATTACGTTAAATAATGACCCAAACCAATTCTGATGTTTCTCGACGATTTAACGAGAAATTGAAGAATTAAATAAGAAAGATTACTTAACGTAATTGGTATAATTTATGCCTGAAAGGGATATGCCGTGAACGGTTACAGAAAAATTTACAGATGGGGTGGTTGAAAAAAAGTTAAAACAACCATCAATAAGGTTAGCGCTATGATCACAACTACGGCAATCCACGTGATAATGTTTAAACCTTTGTTATTCGTAAACTCACCCATAATATCCTTATTATTAATCAAAGATAACATAAGAATAAGAATAACAGGAAGAAGAATTCCATTTCCTACCTGAGAAAAATACATAATTCCTAATAAAGGAACCTTCGGAATCAAAATGGCCCCGGCCCCAATAATAATCATCACGGCATACAACCAAAAAAACTGGGGAGCCTCCTCAAAACGTTTGTCCACTCCCGCGTCCCACCCCATTCCTTCACAAATACTGTAAGCTGTAGATAAAGGTAAAATTGAAGCCGCAAAAATAGAGGCATTAAATAAACCAAACGCGAACAACCATGTCGCGCGCTTTCCAGCCAAAGGTTCTAAAGCCAGCGCGGCATCCTGAGCAGACTCAACCATAATGCCTGCCTGAAATAACGTGGCGGCACAGGCAACCACGATAAAAAACCCGATAATCGGCGCGATAATACACCCACCCACCACATCCAGACGAAGATGCTTGTATTCTTCAATAGTCACCCCCTTTTCAACAATGGATGACTGAAGATAAAACTGCATCCACGGGGCAATGGTCGTTCCAATAATCCCCACCAGCATCACAACGTACGAAAAATTCCACTGAATCGTGGGCATGATAGTTTGCTTAAAAACCTCATCCCAATCCGGTTTGGCAATAAAACCGGATATCACGTAAGCCACATAAAACAAACACGCGAATAAAAAAATCTTCTCAACAAATTTATAAGTTCCTTTAACAACAAGAAACCAAACAACAAAAGCGGATAATGGAACAGAAATAAACCTACTGATATGAAAAATCTCTAAACTTACCGCGATTCCCGCGAACTCTGCCATCACATTAGAAATGTTCACAAAAAATAATGTCACCATCAAATAAAAGGTGACTTTTACGCCATAATTCTCCCGGATTAAATCTGCTAATCCTTTCCCTGTGGCCACGGCCATACGCGCGCACATTTCCTGTACAATAATGAGAGCTATAGTAATCGGAACCAAAGACCACAATAATGTATAACCAAAACGTGCCCCTGCCAACGAATACGTCGCGATTCCTCCGGCATCATTATCCACATTAGCCGTAATAATCCCAGGCCCCATCACCGCCAGAAAAAGCAACATATTTTTAACGAGACGTGAATTTTTAATAAAATCAAATAATTTTTTCATATTATTACTGCTATGTTGGTTGGTTTTTTAATTTTTAAAAAAATAAGGACTCAGCCACAAAGAAAAATTTTTAGACAATGCGTTAAGATTTTTTCAAAAAATTAAAAACCCAACCAACATAGCAATTTACCTTATAGTGTACTACATTTTCACATTAAAAATTGATAGTGTAACGGCTAGTCAATTTTAGCCAAATCTTGACGCTCCATAGGAAAAAATTCACTTGTTTGAACCGCCATAGGTGGTGAGTTATGAATTTTTAGTCAATATTTGGCGGTCGTTAGACAAAATTGACGTAAAGTGAAACTATCAATTTTTAATGTGACAGTAAACTACAATTGATCTTTGTACTTGGTCCATGTCAGAGAAATCAACTCTTCCATAACATCATCACTAGTAATAACCCCTTGCAAAATATTGTTTTCATCTAACACCGGGATTGATGAAAATTTATATTTTTCTAAAAGAAGCGCGATCTCTTCCATATCATCATCTGTCTGTACAAAAATCTCATTTGGATAACAGGTCTCCATTAATAATGTTTCCGGTTCTTCATTAATAAACCGCCTTAATGAGGTCACCCCGACTAGACGATGTTTTTGATCGACGATGTAAACAAAAAAGATATTTCCCGGGTACTCCACATTCTCTTTAATTTTTTGAAGCGCGTCTTTCACAAAAGCATCTTTCCCCAGATAAAGATATTCCGTTGTCATTAGCCCTCCGGCAGAATCCTTGGCAAACCCTAATAATTTTCGTAATTCTTTAGATGTTTTAGAATGCATAAACCGCATCAACTGTATCCTCTTTTCCTTTGGTAAATTATGCAGCAAATCCGTGGCCTCATCAGCCGGGATATTTTCCAAAAGATTTCCAGCCTCACAATCCTCTAATTGATCAATCAGTTCTTCCTTTTCATGGGGCGTCATATCTGTAAAAACCTTGCGCTGCATATCCACACTAAACGTTTTAAATAACAAATGCTTTTCAAAAACATCCAAATCTTCCATGATATCGGCCAGCTCGGCTGCTGGAATCTTTGCCAATTTTTTCCGCGCGATATCTGATCTTAAAAGCCCTTTCGTCCGTCCCGTTCTTAAGACATGCGTATTTTTCCAGGGAATAAGCTCTTCCTGCGTAAGATAAGGCGACTTTGGAGAAAAACGTTTTACTAACGCGTCAACCATATTTGTCCACGCCAATCGACGAACAAGCCCGCGCAATCCCACATCCACATGCGCCAGATAAATCTGATTATCCACCCGCAAAAGATGAACGTCATTAACCCTGACAACCTTCTGGTCATTCGTATCCACAATCTGCTGGTCCAGAATATCTCGTCGAAGTGAAAATTCATATTTTAAAGGATTTTCATGAAATTTAATTTTATCTATCGAAATTCGGAGTCTAAAAATATTCCCTAAATCCTTCACATCCCCTAAAGACACAGAAACAAATTTTTTATTCCGCCCCTTCCTTTTGAGCAAAAGACTCTCCGCGCGCGGAAACACCTCTTCATTAAGCCGCATAGAGATGTCATGCAACCTTCCAACGGGCTGATTGTCCACATCAACCACGTTCCGTTCTAAAATGTCAGATAAATAAAGAAATAATTGCATAATTTTAAATTAAGCCATCGTTTTCCCCTCTCCCTCCGGGAGAGGGCCTCTGCTACAAGCAGAGAGGTGAAAGACCCTTGAAATTCCTGTATATAGTGTCCCCTGAAAAATTGCTTTTAGAACGGCTTCATGGCTTATCAGTTTCAGGGCAAAGACGCTTTAAACATCCACTGTCTGACGAGCGAAGTGAGGAGTTTGGATGTTGAGTCTTTTCACTGAAACGGATGCTTAGCCATGTTGAAGTGGCAAAAGCAATTTTTCAGGGGACACTATATAAATTTATTTCCTACCTACTTATCTCCACACCCATCTGTGCGCAGAATTGCTTAACACTACATATTGAACACAATGGTGATATGGGACGACAGACATTTTGGCCCCACATCACCAACATAGCATTGTATTCATTCCAATATTTTTCAGGCAATTTTTCACGTAAAGCCCATTCGGTATCGTTTGTTTTTTTTGTTTGCACATATCCAAATCGATTCGAAATCCGATGTACATGGGTATCCACGCACATAGCTAAAATCCCATACCCCTCTGTTAAAACCAAATTCGCTGTTTTCCGACCAACCCCTTTCATCCTTAATAAAACATCAATTTCACGAGGGACCTTATTGTTAAATTTCTCAATAATATCTCTGCAAATTCCTAAAATAGTTTTAGCTTTAGTTTTGTAAAATCCAACCGGATAAATTGCTTTTTCAATCTGCCGTGCCGTTAAATTTAATATACGAGGCGCTGTATCAGCTAGTTTAAATAATCTTTCTGAAGCTGGAAGCGTCGTTTCATCCTTAGTCCTCAAACTCATAATGCATGAAATTAAAACCAAAAATGGACTTTTCCAACGCTTACCCACCAACGTTACCGATGGGTCCGGAAACCCCTTCATTTGTTCTTTAATATTTTTAACAACATGATGAATATTTCTATTGGTTACAGCCATTTTTAATTTTTTTAGGGATCCCAATATCCACAACCTTTGTTTCCCCAACATATTTCGGCCCTTGATTCTTAATAAAACCATCTTTAGCAAAACTAAAGGTCACGGTAACCTCCGCCTGAACACAAACCCCATAAACATCCCCCGTATCGGCGTTAAGCCCGGAAGGGGCGTCTACTGACATGACCTTTTTCTGAACTGCATTAATCCGCTCAATGACCTCCTTAAATAATCCTTTGATTTCACGATTAAGACCAACCCCAAAAATCGCATCTACAATGAAATCAACCTTCTCTAGATCAACCTCTTCAACCTTATTTATTTCCTGAATCAAATAACCCAGTTTTTTCAAAATTTGATAATTCGCCGCCGCATCATGCTTAAGCCGGCCCCCTTGTCCAATCAAAAAAATTGTTGTCTCAACTCCCGCGTTCAGCAAATGCCGGGCAACCACAAAACCATCCCCCGCGTTATTGCCTAAACCACACACTACTGCGACTGTTGGATTAGAAATATCCTTAACCTGACACTCAATCTCTTCAGCCACAGCCCGTCCCGCATTTTCCATCAATACAATTGATGGAATGCCAACCTCTTCAATAGCGACACGATCTAATTCCTGAATGCATTTAACAGAAACAGTTTGCAAACATTAACTCCTTAACAATATAATTCGTGGGGGATGGTCTCGCGTCCGCATTTTTGTGGAATGAAATATCTTTTTAAGAGATTGAGCAACAATATAAAAACCTGTCCGGATGTCCCTCCCTTATCTTAAATCTTCATACCCTAATTCTTGAAGTAAAGCGGCGTCATCCCGCCAATTCTTCTTTACCTTAACGAAACACTCTAAAAATATTTTTGTTTCCAGAAGCTCTTCCAATTCTCGCCGGGCAAATGAACCAACACGTTTTAATGCCTGCCCCCCTTTCCCAATCACAATCTCTTTCTGTGTCGCGCGTTCTACAAAAATAAGCGCCTTAATCAAAGTTGTATTGCCTTTAATCGGCCGCATCTCTTCAATCACAACACTAATGGCGTGCGGAATTTCATTCTTCATATGCTGAAAGAGTTTTTCACGA
Organism: uncultured Planctomycetales bacterium; assembly: GCA_964541845.1. Lineage (GTDB taxonomy): Bacteria > Omnitrophota > Gorgyraeia > Zapsychrales > Zapsychraceae > CAZIRV01. Next base: position 15,920 of record CAZIRV010000006.1, on the reverse strand, counting down.
ATAATATCTGAAATTGCTAATTTTTGAGGAATATCACACAGCGTATCCTCCGGATACAAATTAGGACCTTCCGGTAAAAAATTAAATACAACATCTAGCAGTTCCTTGATGTTAATCTCAGTACGTCCAGCCAAAGCAACCATCGCAAAATTATCCATTTCCGTGACAGGTCTTCCCTTAGCTTCTTCCCAATGAGCGATGTACTCGGGAATATTGTTATCCTTCAAATCAACTTTATTAAGACCTAAGACCACCGGAACTTTAACAGATTTCAACTTTGCGACAACGCTCTTTTCTTCTTTTCCAATCCGCCGACTTGTATCCACCAAATAAATAATACAATCCACATCCTCCAACATTCCGGACGCGGCCTGATTCATAAAACGGTCCAATCGGTCTTTTCCAAGATGAACGCCAGGGGTATCAATGAACACAATCTGTCCACGTTCATCAGTAAAAACGCCTCGAATTTGATTTCGTGTCGTTTGAGGAACCTTTGAGACAATAGCCACCTTTTCACCAAGAATCGTGTTTAAAAGTGTAGATTTCCCCACATTCGGCCGCCCAACAATCGCTACCATTCCACAACGTGAACTCATGATTTTTTTCCCTTTCGATATTTTAATGTTACCAACATCACCACAGTAAAAAACATAATATTAACAACATTAAAGACTTTCCAGACTATATCCGCGGATTTAATTCCTGAAGGAAACATGAGCACAATACACGTCCATACACCGAGAACCCATATAAGGCTTAAATCATCTGATGATTTTCTTTTAATAATTCGAAAAATTAAAGGGATATTAAATAACGGCAAACTCACTGCCGCGACAAGCCCAACGCTATCGATAAGATTGGTTGTCATGGCTTTATAAACCCTACAAATTTCTTCATCCGCGCGTTAACCTGTGTCAGGGTCAATGACGCCGTCTTGGCCATACCGAAACCTTCCACATTAAATGAAGCCAGTGTTGTCGCGTAAATCGCGGCCTTACGAAAAGTTGTTTCATTAATTTTACCGGATTTACTTAAATACCCCATTAGTCCTCCGGCAAAAGTATCTCCAGCTCCCGTCGGATCAATCACGTTTTCAACCGGATAGGCAGGAAAACTAAACATGAATTTCTTTGTGGTGAACAACATACCATGCTCACCTTTTTTCACAACCACAAATTTAGGCCCCATACTTTCCAGAACCCTGGCAGCTTTGATTAAATTAGACTCGCCCGTTAGAGCCCTCGCCTCCCCATCATTAGCCACAAATAAATCTACTTTTTTTAACAATTTTACCAATGATTTTTTCTTAAGGTCAATCCATAGATTCATACTGTCTAATCCAATAAATTTTGGCTTACCCAGAAGCCCCAGAAATTCCATCTGTGTATCCGGGTCAAAATTGGCTAAAAAGACATTAGGAATATTTCTCTGAGAAGACGCGACCTGTGGAGAATAGCTCAATAAGACTCCTAATTCCGTATCTAATGTGATTGCACAATTCATATCTTCGGCATCATACTTTCCATCCCATTGAAACGTTTTGCCTTCACGCTTAACCACAGAAGTTAAATTAATCCCTTTGCGTTTCAATAGTTGTACATGTTGCTTTGGGAAATCCTCTCCAATGATGCTCACTAAATACACCTTTGTAAAAAATCGCGCGCTCATCGCAAAATGACTCGCTGATCCCCCAAGCAAAGCCTTTTTTGTCCCTGCCGGTGTTTTAATATTATCTAATGCCACTGTACCTAAACTAATGAGACTCATAACTGCTCCTTTTTATTTATTAAAATTTTATCATTCCCCAATAATTTTCACTAAAATTCTCTTTTTCCGACGACCATCAAATTCACCGTAAAAAATCTGCTCCCAGGGACCAAAATCTAACTTGCCCTGTGTAATCGCCACAACAACCTCTCTGCCCATCACTTGCCGTTTCATATGAGCATCGGCATTATCTTCACCCGTATCATTATGTCGATACTGATCAACCGGCGCGTGTGGTGCTAACTTCTCAAGCCACTTATCATAATCACTAATCAATCCCCGTTCATCATCATTAATGTAGACACTGGATGTAATATGCATCGCGTTGACAAGACACAACCCTTCCTGGATTCCACTCTGATCAATCTCATTTTGTATTTGGCCTGTAATATTCACATAAGCTCGACGCTCAGGTGTCTTAAACCACAATTCTTTACGATAACTTTTCATATTATTTTCTCCTAAAAAAATCGTGCGATTTTTATTGCCGATAGGAAAACTTTATGCTTTCCTAAATATGGTCAAAAAATCCGGAATAAACCGTAACCATCCGGCATACTGTAAAATTTTTTTAAGATCCTTGGTCGAAATTGATCGAAACTTTAAACCAATAAAATAAGCCTTTTGCCCATTTACACCCAAGTGACATGAATTTGCGGCTTGAAACCGTTCCTCTACAGCGCCTGGAGTGTCTAAATTCTGCAAACCTGTTGAGCTTGGGTATATTTCCTGACCCTGCTCCTTAAACCAGGCCACTTCACACACGGCATTGATTGGTGTCCGCGTCAACGGAACATAAATACGCACTTTTAAATACACATCCTGTTGGTTAAGATATTTTATCGTCGATTCATTAAGTTCCGTGGACTCTAATCCAATCCCTTCCTTACTCACATTAGATGTGTAGCCCTGCCGCCACCCGATCCCAGGAATCCCCTCCTGTAAATGAATAATCGTAAACTTAACAAAAAAAACGCTTTTTAACCGGATATATCGACGCTGATCAGAAGATTTTTTTTTATTCACTGTTTAACCTTGCCTTGAATTCTTTCAAAATACCGCTGAAACCGTCTGTCTTTCCGCAAATTCAAAAGATCCTGATCGCGTTGCATATGCCCAAAATCAGAATAACCACATTTAACCGCTTTTTTAACACTCCTTAACGCCTTATCAATTTCATTTAAAAGAGAATAACTGCAGGCAAGGTTGTAAAGAACAATGGGGTCTTCGGGCTTCAACTGTACTAGTCTCTCATCAACGTTCAAACCTTTTTCATAAGCCCCGGCTTTTGTGTAAACATCCCCTAAAGCGGACAAGGCTTCAATAAAATTCGGATTTTTATGAACAAGCCCTTCAAAAAATCGAAGCTCAAAGCCTAGATCATTGTCATCCATTTTTAATTTTTTTCCCATCTCACATCCCTTTCAAATAATCCTCAATCCGTTTAATCGCCTCTTTTAAATTTTCATAACTCGAGGCATACGAAATGCGAACATACCCCTCACAAGATTTCCCAAATGCCGTGCCTGGAACCAAAGCCACCTGCTTTTTCTTTAACAAATTCTGCGCGAAATCCATAGAACTTTCTCCTGCATTTTTAATCGAAGGAAAAACATAAAACGCCCCCTGGGGCATATGACAATCCAGTCCAATGTTATTTAACGCATCCACCATATAGCATCGTCGACGATTGTACTCTTTCTTCATTGCCTGCACACTCCTGGCTCCATTCTTTAAAGCCTCTTGCGCTGCCATCTGCCCTTCAATGGACGCGCAGAGCATAGTGTATTGATGAATTTTCGTCATGGCCGCGATTACTTTAACAGGACCACAAGCATACCCAATCCGAAATCCCGTCATGGCATACGACTTGGAAAACCCATTTAAATATACCACGCGATCTTTCATACCCTTTAATGAGGCGAGTGGGGTATGATCAAAATCATAAGTCAATTCATCATAGACCTCATCACTCACTACCAATAAATTATATTTTTTAACAACCAAGGCAATCGCCTCTAATTCTTTTTTTGTGTATGAAACCCCTGTCGGATTACAGGGATAATTAATCATCAACGCCTTAACCCCTTGAACGCAAGCCAACTCAATTTGTTTAGGAGTAATTTTAAATCCACTTTTAATATCTGTCTTAACGGTGAGAGCCTTCCCTCCTGCCAATTCAACAACCGGCGCGTAGGAAACATACACCGGTTCCGGAATCAAAACCTTATCTCCAGGATTTAAAATCGCACGCATCACAATATCCAGTCCTTCACTCACCCCAACCGTAATCAGGACCTCTTCTTCAAAATCATAACTCATCCCATAACGGTGTTTGACAAAATGAACAATCTGCTCGCGTAATTCCGGCATCCCTTTATTAGATGTGTACGAGGTGTATCCTTGCTCTAAAGCATAAATCGCTTTTTCCCGAATATGCCATGGGGTTACAAAATCCGGTTCTCCAACACCTAAAGAAATCACATCTTTCATTCCCAATACCAAATCAAAAAATGCCCGAATACCCGACGGCGCCAACTGCTCAACTCTTTTTGAAATTTCTATTTCCATTTTTATTTATAATACCTCCCAAGATTCTTAAGCAATGGAATCCTTATTTAATATGAAATATTTAACCGTCTTGTCTTTCCTGTCTTTTTTAAAATATGGCCATCCTCCTTGAATTTTTTTAACAAAAAATGTGTTGCCGTACCACGAACCCCTTCCATGGACGAAAGTCTGGACGCCACAAAATCCGCAACCATCTGAATACTATCCCCTTCAACAATCAATAAAAGGTCATACGTTCCAGAAACCAGATAACAACTTGTTACTTCCGGAAAACTGTAAATACGTTCCGCTACATTATCAAAACCCACATTCTTTTGTGGCGTTACACTTACCTCAATTAATGCCCTTACAAATGTCGCTGCGTCACGCACAAGATCATAATCAATTACCGTTTTGTATTTCAAAATTACACCACTTTCTTCATATTTCTTCACTGCTTTCTTAACCGAACCCTCCGTCTTCCCAATCATCTTCGCCATTTCTTTAGCGCTCACACGTGCGTTATTCGCTAAAATTTCTAATATTTCATCCATGGGATCAGCTCCTTTTCTTAGAGATCAAACAAGAGCAATTTTTCTTTTTGCCCGACCCCTTATTGCAATCCGTCTTCTAACTCTCTGATTAAAGTCTCCAACTCTGCAATTTTTTCTTTTAATTTCAAATTTTGTTTATCTAAATTAACCATCTCCTGAACAATAACCCTTTCTTCTTCCTGATAGTTCAAAGATGCCTGAAGAGTCTCATCCAAAACCTTGTATTCCTTTTCCTGCGCTCTCACCCTTTTTTCGACTGCTATTTTCTCTGATTTCTTTTCCAAAAAAGCATTCTCCATTCTTCTCTTTTTCAACGTTTTCTTATCCCGCAAATTCATATTTTCCCGATCTTTCAAATTTTTTCTTTTCTCTAAATCCTGAATTTTATACCCAAAACTTTCCTTTTCCTGTTTTATTTTTCGTGTCTTTTGAGGATATTCACCAATCCTTTTTTCCGTTTCAACAATCCTTCGCGACAACACCTTTTTCTTTTCCTGATTATCTTGCAGCACCCTTTGCAGATCCTCCACGGTCACACTTTTTTCTTTTTTCTTCTCCAACTCTTTTAATTGTAAATCCATCTGCAACATCCTTTTTTGATTCTCCAAATCTGCCAACTGCAAACGCCATAATTTTTGGCGCTCTTGCTCATCAACCAATTCACCCTCTAAATAAGCGATCCAACTCTCCTTAACCAAGCCGTCAGCCTGATTCCCTTTCATCCCTCTGTGTGACGCCTGAATAAAATTTTTTATCTCTTTCCTGAAACCTTCTATTTTTTTAGACTCTGATTTGATGGTTTCTATTTCTTCTTTCTTTTGCTCCACCATGGTCTCAAGTTCTGAAAATTTTTCCTGCAAAGAAAAATACCGGGAAGCCAACTGCCTGTGCTCCCCTAACAGCTTGGACATCTGCAACTTAATTTGCTCAAAAGCCCCATAACCCTGTGCTGACGCGTTTTGGCTAAATAAACAAAATAAAGATATGAATACTAATATTGATTTAAAGTAGGGCTTCATAGCAGAAACATTATATTCTATGAGAGCCTCTCGGGCAACTAGTAGTTTAATTCATATGGATATGAGTTTAAGGATTCAAGCAAGAATAACTTCCCTTTTTGCTTCTTCATCTTCAGGCCATTTTTGACCGATTTTCAATCGCAATTTCCTCAACGTAGCTCGCTACGCCTCGAAAATCACTCAATCAAATCGGCCAAATCTGACCTAAATCTGAAAGCTAAAAAGGGAAGTTATTTTTGCTTGAATCCTAACTACCAGAAATTTGAAATTTTTGGTAAGCATTTAAGACACGCATTGTTATCTTGCCTGCTCTTTGCGTGCCTATTTTTTTACTGTCCACCCTTGTCAAAGGCATAACCCCTAAAAGAGAATTTGTGATAAAGGCCTCCTCCGCGTTAAACAGTTCGCTTTTATGAGCAAAAACGATTCTGGAAGAGATGCCTAATTTTTTCGCGCATTGAAGCACCCTATTTCGTGTAATGCCATTAAGACATCCGCAACGCGTAGCCGGTGTATGCAGTGTTCCTTTTTTAATAAAAAAAATATTGCTCGTCGCCCCCTCAACAAGCTCTTCCCGATTATTGAGTAAAATAGCCTCATCATACCCTTTTGCTTTGGCTTCGATAAAGGCCTCTCGAAAAATCCGGTAGTCCAAACTCTTAATATGTGAAAAATGTGTTTTTGGACGAGGCAAAAGTGTAATCATCGCGGTGATGCCTTTGCGATATCGCGCCCCGAGAATAATAGGTGTGGCTTGCGCCACAATAGCCATATGCTTTTGATCCCTTCCCTCTTTCCTCCACACACTTATTCGTATTCGTGCGTTCTTTAATCCATTCCTCTGAATAACGATATAAAAATATTTTTTGATTTTTTCTAAAGAATACGGCTGTCTTAAGCCATACAGTTTAAGTCCTCTTTGCATCCGGACAAGGTGTTCCTGTAAAAAAAGAATTCTCCCTTGATACACTTTCATTGTTTCAAAAACCCCTTTCCCTTCAACGACTCCGGGAGCTAAAGATTCCATCAATACCGCATCCGCCTCAACCATCTTTCCATCTAAAAATATCATGTTTAATATCCCCTGGAAAATTGCTTTTGCCACTTCAACATGGCTTAAACATCCTCTTCAGGGAAAAGATTCAACAGCAAAACTCCTCGCTACTCTCGTCAGACAGTGGCTGTTTAAAGCATCTTTGTCCTGAAGAGAATAAGCCATAAAGCCGTTCTAAAAACAATTTTTCAGGGGACATTATTTAAACTCACCCAAACATTCCTTTATCGCCTTTGCTTTGACCAATGTTTCTTCATATTCACCCTCTGGCGTCGAATCGGCCACAATTCCACCTCCTACATGAAAATACAACTTTCCTTGATACGCCAACAGTGTCCGAATAAGAATATTAAAATCCATATCTCCGGAAAAACTTATATACCCTAAGGAACCTGTGTAAACACCCCGCCGAAATGGCTCTAATTCCTCAATAATTTCCATCGCCCGTATTTTAGGACACCCCGTAATAGATCCTCCGGGAAAACATACCTCAAGCACATCAAAACAATCCTTATTCTCGCGTAAAACTCCCTGCACCGTTGAAGTTGCCTGAAACACCGTCGTGTATTCCTCAATAACACGCATCTCTTTAACACGCACCGACCCATACTCACAAACCCGCCCCAAATCATTGCGTAAAAGATCCGTAATCATTAGCAACTCCGCTTTATCTTTAGCACTATTAACTATTTCCTTTTTCAATTTCTCATCCTGATTCGCGTCACGTCCTCTTGGACGTGTCCCCTTCATAGGACGCGCCCGCGCAACATTCTTTTGCACCTGCACAAATCGTTCCGGGGAGCTACTCATAATTTGAAAGGCTCCGCCATCAAAATAACTTGCAAATGATGATGGAGATAACTCGCGTAGAGACTGATAAATCTGTCGCGCGTCCACATCCCTGCCATTTAAATCAAATGAAAATCGTTGAGAAAGATTCACCTGATAAATATCTCCCTGAGCAATGTAATCCAATGCCTTATCTACGACCCTACAATATTCTTCTCTAGGAGGCTCTCTGAGAACGATCTTTTCATCCCGCCCTGCGTTGCAAGACTCAAAAAAATCCTCAACGTACATATGTACGCCTCCGGTATTTTTTTCGTCTCGCTCCTTGTTCTGAACAAAAATCTCATTCTCGGACGGCCTCCTAGAAAAATTAGAACCAAATTTAGAAACCCTTGTGGGTGCAGGAACCTCACTACTCTCTGAAATTTTAGAATCTCTATCCATTAAATTTATTTTTTCAACGATGTAATCCAATCGCTCGCGTGCTCTTTTCTGTCTCGCCGCCTCTTTGTGTTCCGGCAAACCGGATGAGGTTACGTAAAGTTTCTTATCTCTATGATCGACTGTTAAAATACAATCATAAAAGCCAAACATAACCTCTGGAAGCCCTAAACCCTCTTTACTTTTTAACGCGATATTTTCCTGATACAACCCATATTCATACCCCAAAAAACCAACGATACCACAAGACAACGGCGTAAACTCTTCACGCTGATACAAAGAAAATATTGAAAACCTTTCTTTTAAACTTACAAGCGTTGTCTTTCCTTCTCTCTGAAAAACCTCAAAGGGATCAAAGCCAATAAATGAATGCCGTCCTCGCTGATTCTCATAAAGACTACTATCCAAAAAAAACGCGTGACGCTCATCAGAAAACAACTCAAATAAAGCGAACCCCTTTCCATAAAAATCAAACTCTTCGTAAAGACACTTTTTCATACTATTTCCTGGTTATTCCATAGGATGGAAATAATAATACCGGACGAAAAGACATTTTTGTTTCCTTAATATTTTTTAATTCAAAATCATCCATTACGTTAATAAATTGATACGGACTTAAGGTTTTATCCTGACAAAATTCACGAAAAATATAGGTGGCTAACCCATTAATAGACAAATCCACGATTTCAAATAATACACAAAACATAAATTTATTCAATGGAAACCCAAAAGTATAGGCTTTAATTTCGCCATCAACGACAACCACACGTCCGATTAAATCCAAATCCTTATGATATTGCAGCACCAACTGATGCACCTTTTTATTCTCTTGGAGCATCTGTTTGTAAATACCATCATCATTTCTTATCTGCCGTTCGCTCATCCACTCCCAATAAAGCTGCCCGCATTCCTCCAGCATTCCAGATTTAAAAGGCCGATACTGACAAGAATTTTGTTTCACACAAACATTGTATTCCGCGCGTTTTGATTTGTACCTATTCCCCCGAAAACTGACAATATCTTTTTTGTAATAACAATACTCATATCCTTTATTAAAAAAATTATATTTTTCTTTATTAAACCACTCTATTTGTGAACATTCAATATTTTCTATCCGCGTGATCCCTCCTTCCCCATTACACTCCCGCATGTACGCGAATGATTCTTCAACAATCTTTGCTGAAATATTTTTCCCTAATGGCGGAAGGTATTGAAAAACCCCTAATTCATCCCTGGCGAAAATACATAAATTACCTCCCATTTCTTTAAACTCAAATGTAAAAAAATCCTGCCATCCGAAAATATTAACAAATGAAAAGGCGGATAAGCAATGCTTGCTTTCCGCCAAATATTTTTCAACCAAAGACTTTTTTTTAAATAATTCTTCTATCACAAATTTATATTTTTAGAGATATTTTACCGAACAGAACTGCCTAAAGCCACATCCCGATCCGGAGTCAAAACAACAGGGCCATTTTCATCGGAAGCAGCCAAAATCATTCCCTGAGATTCTTCCCCTCGAATCGTCGCCGGTTCAAGATTACAAATAATTACTACCTTCTTTCCCTCAAGCTCTTCCTTTGTGTATGCGGATCGAATCCCAGCAACAAGCTGACGTTCTTCTTTACCGGTATCAACCTTTAACACATACAGTCTGTCCGCGTTCGGATGTTCCTTAACCTCCTTAACCTGCGCCACAATTAATTCAACCTTTTTAAAATCTTCAATGCCTATCATGATTCAATCTCCTTTTTATACCAATTCCATACGAATGTTTACAAACTATTCCTCATCAAAAACTTTCATTTTCAAACCCAACTCAATATACAACCCATCCACCTGATCGCTATCACGAACAGAAAATCCGTTTTTCTTAAAAATTTTAATCATAGCTGAATTGGAATGTGAAACATACGCGCAAAGCCTGGTTATCCCATGCTGCTTGGCCGACTCAATAAGGTGTTTACACATAAAAGAGCCGATGCCTAAGCCCTGATAATTCTCTTTGACTACAAATCCAATTTCAGCTTTTTGATCCTCTTGCCGTATATAGCGTGCTAAACACACCATCTGCGCGTACGGCGTCCAGTCATCGAAACCGGCGATAGCCATATCTTTATTATAATCAACCGCAACTCTTGCCTGTGCCTCTGTGCGCGGCAAGGCCTCTACATTAGTGAGATAACGCTGATAAATCGTTTCCGGACGATGACTATAAAAAAAGTCCTGTATTGCCTTTTGATCCGAGGGTAATAAAGGACGAAAATAAACCGTTTTATCTTTAAAAACTTTATGATGCGGAATTTTCGCTTTGACCAAACTGAAATCATCCTTAATCGTCCGTTGATTTAAATAAACATAATGCTTTTGTTTTAAATAATCCATCAATTCATCCCGAAATTTAGGATGCGCGATTTGAATAAGAGCTAACCCGCGTTCTCTGATATTTTTTCCATGCAAATAAGCCGTTCCATATTCTGTCACCACATAATGTACATCCGCACGAGAAGTAACGACCCCAGCCCCTTGAGACAAAGACATAACAATACGTGACACCTCCCCTTTCTTAGCCGTGGAAGGAAGCGCTATAAAGGAACGACCTCCTTGCGAACGTTTGGATCCACGGACAAAATCAACCTGTCCCCCAAATCCACTGTAAAATTTTGTCCCAATACTATCTGAGCAAACTTGCCCCGTCAGATCAAGCTGAATCGCTGAATTAATCGAAACCATATTCTTATTCTGACAAATAACAAAAGGATCATTCGTATATTCCGATGGATAAAATTGAAAATCCGGATTTTTATGAATGACATCATAAAGTTTACGCGTTGCCAAAACAAAACTAACAATGGATTTTCCCTCATTCATTCCCTTCTTCATATTCGTAACATTTCCATTTTGATACAATTTAATAATTCCGTCGGAAACCATCTCCGAGTGAATCCCCAAATCATTCTTATGTGTTAAATTCATTAAAACCGCGTCGGGAATATTTCCAATCCCTAATTGCAGGGTATCACCATCTTGAATATAACGAGCCATATTCTTTCCAATTTGCATCGAAACATCGTCCGGTTCGCCTTGAGGGAACTCCATTAACGGCTCATCTGCCTCCACCAAATAATCGATCGCGTTTAACGGAATTTGCGCGACACCACAGGTGTCCGGCATATTTTTATTCACCTGCGCAATGATTAAATCCGCGGATGTAATCGCTGCCGGAAGAATGTCCACGCTAACGCCTAAAGATACGCAACCATTTTCATTAGGTGGTGAAACCTGTAAAAGAACAGCGTGCACCGGCATCTGGCGTGTTTTTAAAAGACGCGGCACATCCGATAAAAAAATGGGCGTATAATCCGCGTACCCTTTGGCAACGGAATCACGAATGTTATGTCCGATAAAAAACGCGTTGTGCCGAAAAGACTCCTGATACTGCGGCTCCGCGTACGGCGCCACCCCGACGGTTAAAATATGCACCACTTCGTTATCACGAAAACAGGACGCGTTACGAACCAACGCGTGGACTAAATGCTGAGGCTCAGCACACCCCGAACCGACCAAAATACGCCCTCCTTTTTGAATTTTACGTATCGCCGTGTCCGCGTCCACCCATTTCGGACTACGTTTAGAATAAGTATAAGGCTCATAAAGATATTTCATAAAATCCTTTCTGTACGTTACCCCGCTGCATAGGCGGATTCATACAATTTTTTAGCATCTACTAAAGTTACCTGACGAGGATTATTGGACAACAATCTCGTAACCTTCATAGCCCCTTCCGCTAATGACCCGATAGAATCTTTAGGAATATGGACATCTGCCAAATTTTTAGGCATATCCAAAGAATTTTTCAGTTCTCTTACAGCTTCAATCGCCATTTCAAAATTTATATTTTCACCTGTTCGTCCCAATGCTCCGGCAATATCCTTATACTTTTCTTCACTGCCGAGGACATTAAACTCCATAATCGATACAAGCATTAATGTGTTGGCTAACCCATGGGTAATGTGAAACATCCCTCCCAAAGGATATGCGAAGGCATGAACCGCGGCCACCCCGGCATGTGTGAAAGCCATTCCGGCTAACAAACTCCCGAGAAGCATATGTTCCCGCCCTTCCATATCATTTCCATCATCAAAAACTTTTTTAAGATTATTATGGATTAAACCCATCGCTTTAAGCGCCAGCGCGTCCGAGTAAACACTGGCATTCACAGAAGTGTACGCCTCAATGGCATGTGTTAAAGCGTCCATACCGCTAGCCGCTGTAACTGATGAAGGAAGCCCTACGGTTAAAGTAGGGTCCAGAATAGCATGCCGTGGAATAATTTTACTGGAGACAATGCCTTTTTTCAATTGGGATGCCTCATCAGAAAGAATGGCAATCGGTGTCACCTCACTTCCTGTTCCGGCTGTTGTTGGAATAGCAATAATAGGAAGCGCTTCTTTCTCTAAAAGATCAATCCCAAAATACGCACTAATATCTTTTGTATTCGTTACCAGAGCCGCAGCCACCTTTGCCGTATCAATAGGACTTCCCCCTCCCAACCCAATCACGGCATCAACCTTCTCACGTTTAGCCAAATCCACTGCCTTGCTAACCAACTCGATACTTGGATCGGGTTCGACCTCATCAAAAACAATAATTTCTCGTTCATCTTCATTTAAAATATTATTAAGCTGATCTAATATCCCTGCTTTTTTTAAACCGGGATCTGTCATCAGCATAACCCGATCGACACCGATTTTATTTAAAATTGCAGGAACTTCTTTTAAAGAATCCTTCCCGATAAGAATTTCAGGCAGCGGCAATATTTTCATTATTTCAACTCCTTTCCAACCATTGATATTCCCCATCACATAATTTTTTTCCAATATTATTAATCAAATCATTATGGTTTTTTTTAATCGCTTTAAAATGATCTTCAATCTGAATAACAAACCGTTTACAGGCTAAATTTGCCAACTCCTGAACAGAAAAAGATTGTTCTTCTTCATTAGACAGCCTCTTTGCGTTAGAAAGAACAGCCGCCATAGAAAATAATAACGTGCCGATATCAACAAAGTGTCCGAGAACTATTTGTTCTCTTTCTAACTTCTTTTGATATTTCGCCATGGCATGAAAAAGATTCCGAGCTAATTTTTTAGAAGTTCGTCCTACATAAGCCAAATGTTTATTATTCTCCGAGGACAACTCTTGTTCTTCTTTAACAGAAGCTCCCATCCATTGCCGTGGATACCACTTAGCATAAAATGCTATCATTTTTAATAGTGGTCCCTTTTGCTCAGAAAAATTTTTCGCGTTTAATAGGGGCATGATATATCCCAAATGCATGTCCATCGCTTCTCTGGCTATGAATAATTGCATAATTTCACTGGTTCCTTCAATGATACGATTCACACGGACTTCCCTTAAAATACGCTCAACAGGATAAGCGTCTTCCCCACGATTTTTTAAAGATTCCGCTGTTTCATATCCCCGCCCTCCCCGTATTTGTAAAATATCATCCATCACTTTCCAGGCCGTTTCCGTACAAAAATATTTCGCCATCGCGGCTTCCAGACGAAAATCGAACTTTCCATTTTCTGCCATCGCGGAAGCCAACCATGTGATACTTTCCATAGCAAAGATATCAGCCGCAATATTCGCTAACTTCTGTGTCACTGCTTGATGCTTTCCTATCGGTAACCCCCATTGAACACGCTTGGTTGACCAATCCCGCGCGTATCCCAAACTTACTTTACACGCACCTGTCACCGCTGCCGGAATAGTCAACCGCCCGGTATTTAAGGTCACTAACGCAATTTTTAACCCTCGCCCAAGCTCTCCGATAATATTTTCTTTCGGAATCTTTAGATTCGTAAACCGTAAGAGTCCATTAGAAATTCCTCTAATGCCCATGAACCGACAAATATTAACGACCTCAAATCCTGGGGTATCGGTCTCTATTAAAAAAGCCGTGATTTGTTTTCTCTCTTTTCCATTAACAATTTTTGGAGATGTTTGGGCCATGACAATCATTAACTCCGCGTCCGGTCCATTCGTAATCCACATCTTTTCTCCATTAATGATATAATGATTGCCATCTTCCGTCACAACGGCTGTTGTCTTCATATTCGCGGGGTCAGAACCAACTCCCGGTTCTGTTAACGCAAAAGCGGTTATAGCACCTTTAGCAACACGGGGAAGGTAGATTTCCTTTTGCTTTTTTGTTCCAAACATCTTTAGAGGCTGAGGAACGCCAATACTTTGATGCGCGGATAGCCATACAGCTGTTGATCCGCAATAACTCCCGACACAGGCAATAGCACGATTATAATTAATGACAGATAAACCCAGACCTCCATATTCTTTATCAATTTTCATACCGAAGCAACCAATTTTTATCAGGGCTTTAATAGCAGATTCAGGAACCTTTTGTTCGCGATCCACCTGCTCAGGGTCGATATTTTCTTTTAAGCAATGTTCCAATTTTTTTAAAAAAGTATCTCCGATAGCTTTATCCTCCGGACTCTGTACAGGATAAGGATTAATTAAATCCCATTGAAAATTTCCTTTAAAAAGTTCTGCTGCAAAACTAGGATGATTCCATTCTTTTTGTCGGGCATCCTCTGCCAGGTCCAATGCGCGTTGTGTTAGTTTATTATCGGAGAGTTCCATTTTTATTTCCTTTCTTTTAAAAGGAGCCAAACCCCTCTTTTTTCATTCTCTTTTGTAACCGGAGCCCATGCAGATTTCACGGCACTAAATTTTTAGCCATAGCCATTTTTTCTTTTAAATTAACCAGGCGGCTAATCATAACGCGTTGGGCTTGCGGAGACCCTGCCCCATGGAGAGATTCGGTTAAATACCCCACTGCGGCACGCCCCAATGTTAAATTTTCAATCAATCGGAGCATCTTAATCCGGTCTAGCGTATCAACTCCTTCTGCTCCGGCTAAATATTTCTTAAGAAGATGTTCGGTTTCAGGATTATCCAAATCTTTAGCTGATGGCAGGGTGACCATCAATCCTCCGGCGATATCCTGTAACAATCGTGCGATTTCATAAGGATAACGGGTCACATGCTGCTTACAAATATTGGCTGACAACAAATCAATTAAATAATTTCCAGCCTCTGTCCTTTTCCCCAAAACAGCCGCGGCAACACCACATGAATATATCGTTTCATTCATCAAATTCATTTCTACAATTTTATCTTTAATATGCGAAGCCTTCGTTATTCCATTATATTCCGCCATACAGGCCGCGGCACCAATCATGACATCCCCCACACCAGTTTTACAGCAATAGCTTTGGCGATGATACCCGGCAAAACTTTCAACGAGATGACCGGTAAATTCTATTTCTCCATCCATAAAAATATCTTCATTAGGTACAAATACATTGTCAAATATCACCAGACATTCCTGCCCTCCAAAGCAAGGATTCCCACTGTCAATATCTCCGGCTTTGCTTTCGTCTAATTTACGCAAATCGCAAGACTGTCTACCATAAATGTAGATAATACCCGGATCATCTACAGCAACAGAACAACAAATGGCATAATCCTCATCTCCTTCGCGCATGGCGGCTGTTGGCATAATCAAATGATAATGCGAATTAACGGCACCTGTTTGATGTGCCTTTGCCCCTCGAATAACAACCCCGTCTTCTCTGCGTTCAACAACACGCACATACACATCAGGATCTTTTTGATCAGAGGGTCTCTTACTACGATCCCCCTTTGGGTCCGTCA
>CAZIRV010000005.1:0-31450 GCA_964541845.1 uncultured Planctomycetales bacterium | reverse complement strand
GACGATTTTACGAGTAAGTAAGCTTTTTAAATGAGTACTTATTTAATGGAATTGGCATTAAATTTCAGTTAATCATTTTTTTAGAGGGTATTTATGGCAACGATTGATATCATTATTGGAATTGGAATTGGTTTTATTGTTTTACTTTTAGTAGTTCTTTTTTTACTTCCAACGGAGGGACGGAGGAAAAAAAAGAAGCGGCCACAAAAAGGGGAGCAGCAGAAGCAAAGAGATTGGGAAGGGATTGCCGGACGTCTGGAAACACAGACACAGACTTTACGGCAGGAGATAATAAAATTTCAGAAAAATCAGGAAGATTTGGCAAAGCGAATTTTGGTGGAAAAAGCCAAGACAAAGAAGTTGCAGGAAAAATTAACGCAGGAACGGGGGTGGCAGGAGAAGGAAAGTAGCGCGGGAAATAAAAAAGCAAAAGAGTTTAAGCAGTTAAAAGAAGAATTAGTTAAGTTACAGGAATCTTTTGGCAAGGAACATGTGGAGAATTTACGCTTCGAGAGGGAGTGTAAGGAAGTGAAGCACACAAATGAAAATTTGGTTCAGCAGAAAAAGACATTAGAAGCAGAGCAAAGAAATCTAGAAACAAGAATTGAGGAATATCGTAAGCAAATCGTGCATTTGAAAAAAGATAACGCGATTTTATCAAAAAAACAGAATGACGCGATGTGGGTTACGAAAATATCCTATGATCGGATCGCGCGTTTATTGAAGGAAAAAGAAAAAGAGTTGGAGCGGGTGAGTAGATCGACTTCCGATGATAAATAAGGGCTACGACGTCAACATTTACAAATAAGGATGAGTATGTTTGCACAACGAACAAATTGGGAACTCTCTGAAAATCAACTTACTGTAACTTTAAATCGTTTACGGCGAGATCATGGGGACGTTTTGGATTTAACCGCGTCAAACCCGACGCAATGTGGTTTTGAATATCCAGAGGGAATTTTAACAGGATTATCAAATGATTTAAACATAAAATATGGTCCTGACACACAAGGAATGCTTTGCGCGAGAAAGGCAGTCAGTGACTATTATCAACGTAAAGGTTTTGATGTCGATCCCGAAAGAATTTTTTTGACTTCAAGCACGTCCGAAGGATATGTCTATCTTTTCCGCCTTCTTACTAACCCTGAAGATTCAGTCCTTTTTCCCCGACCCAGTTATCCATTATTTCAGTTTTTAACAGATTTGAATGATGTGCAGATGCGAACCTATCCTTTAGGATATGTTGATAGACAATGGCGGATCAATCAGGAGGCATTGAAAAATATTTTTGTATCAGGAGTTAAAGCGGTTGCGGTAGTGAACCCTAATAATCCAACGGGATCATTTATTCAAAAGCACGAATTAAAAGTTTTAAACGCGTTGTGCCGAGCAAATGATGCAGCGATTATTTGTGATGAAGTCTTTTGGGATTTCAGGGTTGATGAAAGTAAGGATCAGATTAGTTTAGTAAACAATCATGAGGTCTTGACATTTGTTTTAGGGGGGCTTTCCAAAACATTGGGGTTGCCGCAAATGAAATTGTCCTGGATTATTCTTAATGGACCGGAGGATGAAGTAGAGCAGGCCAAGGCAAGATTAGAAGTGATAGCGGATACTTTTTTGTCTGTTAATACGCCCGTACAGAACGCGTTGCCTGCATGGTTATCATTACAGTCGGATATTCAGAAAGAGATAAAGTTAAGATTAGCCAATAATTGGCAGTTTATTAAAGAACAGGAGAAGTTTTTTTCTCAGTATGAGTTATTATCGATGGATGGGGGTTGGTATGCTATCCTAAAAATTTTAAATAATCAGAATGAGGAGGATTTGGCTTTAGAATTTTTAAATAAGGAGCATGTTTTTGTCCATCCAGGATATTTTTTCGATTTTGAGGAGGAAGAATGTCTGGTTATTAGTTTATTGCCGGAAGAAAATTTTTTTCAAGAGGGTGTAAAAAGAATTTTTACTTAGCCCCTAACACAGGATGTTGTTTTGGTTCCATAAAACAGGGAGGTTAATTTATGAATAAAAGACCGGATTGGGATGAGTATTTTTTGAAATTAGCTATGTTGGCTTCAGAAAGGGCGACGTGCCCGCGAATGCACTGCGGATGTGTTTTGGTAAAAAATAAAAATGTGGTGGCTACAGGTTACAACGGGTCGATTCCAGGAGATGAGCATTGTGAAGACGTGGGATGCCTTGTCGTGGAAAATCATTGTGTGCGTACGGTACATGCGGAGATGAACGCGTTAAATCAAGCGGCTAAACGGGGGCACAGTGTCGAAGGAGCAACGGCCTATGTGACGAATATGCCATGTACGACCTGTGCCAAGTCTGTTATTACGGCCGGCATTAAACGGGTTGTTGTTTTTTCAGATTACCATGATACTTTAGCTACAGAATTTTTTGCCAAAGCCTGTGTAAGGATCGATAAACATGCTATGCCATCAACAGATATTACATACAATTTAAAGGACTACTCTTCGGCAAGATGAAAATTCTTTTTATTTTTACTGTTGCTGTTGTTTTATTTATTGTTTATGTTCGCTATTTGGAAAGTCGTTCGATATTTTTTCCTTCTACTAAAATAATCGCAACACCGGAGGACGTTGGTTTGCCTTTTGAAGATGTTTTTATTAAAGCGGAAGATGGCGTGACCTTGCATGGATGGTTTGTGAAATCGGCTACCTTATCCAACAAGATATTGATTTTTCTTCATGGGAATGCAGGGAATATTAGTGGACGCTTGGAGAAAATTAAGCTGTTTCATCGGATGGGGCTTTCTGTTTTGATTGTTGATTATCGGGGTTATGGAAAAAGTGAGGGCAAGCCGTCAGAGGCGGGGATGTACAAAGATGCTGAGGCTGTTTATGAGTATGTGATACAACATAAAGATGTTTCGCATGAAAATATTATTGTTTATGGGGCGTCATTAGGAGGCGCTGTGGCCGTGGATTTAGCCAGTAAACACAAGGTATCTCATTTGATCGTGGATTCTTCTTTTACGAACGCGGTGGATATGGCTAAACGCATATTTCCATTTGCGCCCTCATTTTTGATCAAAACAAAATTAGATTCTTTAAATAAAATTAAGAAGGTGGATGCCTCTAAATTATTTATTCATAGTCGGGAGGATGAAATTGTCCCTTTTATTTTAGGGCAAAAATTGTATGAAGCCGCACCTTCTCCGAAAGAGTTTTTAGAAATTAAAGGCGGGCATAATGATGGGCATATTTATGACGGAAATAAGTTCGCCGAAGGCATCAGAAATTTTTTAAAGCAACCATAAACAAACACCGGGTGTTTGTTTATGGTTAAAGAGGTGTAAATAGATATTGGGTGTTTTAAAAATAACAAGTTTAACTAATCCTCGCATTAAACGCATTGTGCAGTTGCGGAAGCCTAGAGTCAGAGAGGGCGAAGGGGTGATGATTGTCGAGGGTGAGCGGGAAATATTGCGGGCCTTAGAGGCCAGGGTTGATTTTCAGGAGGTGTATGTTTCCAGACTGAAGAATGAGATTCCAGGCCCTAGGGTCTGGGATTTCATTAAATCTAAAATATCTGTTTATGAAACAACTCAGGCTGTATTTTCCAAAATTGCTTATGGTCAAAAAGAAGAAGGCATTTTAGCGGTGTGTGAGACCCCCAGGCATTCTTTTTTGGATTTTAAGAGTACAAAATCGCCTTTGTTTGTAATTATTGAAGGAGTAGAGAAACCGGGGAATTTAGGGGCGATTTTGCGGACATGCGATGGGGCGGGCGTAACAGGTGTGATGGTATGTGACAAGAGGACGGATATTTACAATCCAAATGTGATTCGGGCGAGTTTGGGAACAGTTTTTTCTGTTAAAGTCGTTACCGCTTCAAATGAAGAGGTCTTGGATTTTTTGCGTTCTAAAAATATTAAGGTCTGCGCGACTTTGCCACAGGCTAAAACGAGTTACACAAAAGCAGACTTGAAGCAACCTTTAGCGGTTGTGATGGGAAGTGAAGAAAAAGGATTGAGTGACTTTTGGAGTCAAAACGCACAGACAAAAGTTTGTATTCCCATGAAAGGAAGAGCGGATTCATTAAATGTTTCTGCCTCAGCAGCCATTTTACTTTATGAAGCGATTAGACAAAGAGAATAAGTTAGAGTCCCCCTTTGAAAAAGGGGGATTTAGGGGGATTTTGAGGGGGAAAAGCACGCTTCGTCTTCAAGTATTTCTTTCACATAACGGCGTATGTTCTCGACGCAAGGCAATGGAAGTTGTTCAGTCAGGGCGCGTGTGTGTCAATGGAAGGGTTGTTCGTGAGCCATCGACTCCTGTTAATTCCAGGAAAGACAAAATAAGTGTCGATGGAAAGGTGATTCAGGAAAAAACATATGATTACATCATGTTGAATAAACCAAGGGGATATGTGACGACTAAGGTTGGTCAATCTTCGGATAAAACGGTTTTTGATTTATTTCCACAAATATTTCAGCATTTATCTCCAGCAGGGCGTTTAGATAAAGATACGGAAGGTTTGTTATTGTTTACTAATGATGGCGATGTGGCTTATCGATTAACGCATCCAAAGTTTAATTTAGATAAGACTTATTTTGTGCAAGTATCAGGGCGTTTGGAGGATATTAATAAGCAAAAGCTGGAGCGGGGTGTTATGGTCGAAAAGAAAAAAACAGCTCCGGCAAAGATTAAGAATGTAAAAGTTTTAAAAGATAGAACAGAGTTATTGATGACTATTCATGAAGGGCGTAAGAGGCAAATTCGCTTGATGTTTAGCAGCGTTGGGCATAAGGTTAAATATTTAAAACGGCTTTCACAAGGTCCTCTTGTTTTAGGGACTTTAAAAGTTGGAGAATGGAGAAGTTTAACAGAAGGGGAAGTTAGGAAATTATGATTACGCTTAATAACATATCAATGGGTTTTACGCAGAGGACGTTGTTTAAGGATGTTTCTTTGAGTATTTTTCCGAATGAAAAAATTGGATTAACAGGGCCAAATGGGGCAGGAAAGACAACGTTGTTTTCGATTATTTTAGGGCAAATGGAATCCTTATCGGGAAATGTTCAAATTCAGAAAAATATTAATATTGGATATCTTCCACAAGAGGTGAAATTTGTTTCAACAAAGACGGTAATGGAGGAATTGACCGAAGGTGATGATCGTATTCGAGGTTTGATGGAGGAAAAACGGAAGTTGGAGGATGAGGATCGTGTCGTTACAGATCGTTATGGAGATATTTTGCATGAGTTAGAACAGTTGGGGATTTATGAGTTAGAGCATAAGGCAGAAAAAATTTTGATGGGTCTGGGTTTTAAGGAAGAAGATTTTCATCGTCCTGTTGCGCATTTAAGTGGGGGGTGGCAGATGCGAACGTTGTTAGCCAAGTTATTAGTGTATCCTTATGATTTGTTACTTCTTGATGAACCTACGAATTATTTGGATTTAACCGCGACTATATGGCTTAAAAGTTATTTGTCAGATTACCAGGGCGCGTTTGTTGTGATTTCTCATGACAGGGTGTTTTTAAATGACATTACCAATTACACGATTATTCTTGAAAGGGCGCAGATAACAAAGGTTAAGGGGAATTATGAAATGTATGAGTATCAAAAAAGTCTTAGCTTAAAATCTATGGAACGTCGTCAGAAAGTTGTTGAAAAAAAACGTCAGCAGTTGGAGCGTTTCGCGCAGCGTTTTCACGCGCAGCCAAATTTGGCGTCCGCGGTGCGTAATAAGCGCCGGATGATTGAAAAATTGGAACATATCGAATTGCCGCAGGAACAAAAGGGGATGGGGTCGTTTCAGTTTTCCAATATTCCTCCAAGTGGTTATGTGGTGGTGCAGGCAGAAAAAATTTCTAAGGCGTATGATGAAAAGCAGGTCTACAAAGACTTGGATTTTGAAATTATTCGAGGACAAAAAATATGTTTAGTGGGGCCTAATGGAGCTGGAAAGTCCACGTTATTAAAAATGCTGGCAGGGGTTCTTTCAGCAGATTCCGGTAATATTAAATATGGGCATAATGTCGAAAAAGGATATTTTTCCCAGTCGCGTTTGGATGTATTGAATCCAAATCGTAATGCATTTGAGGAAGTGATTTCATCCGGCCCGTCAGGGACCCCGGCATTAAAGGCGCGAAGTTTGTTGGGGCTTTTTAATTTCCAGGGAGATGATGTTTTTAAATCTGTAAAAGTTTTATCCGGAGGGGAAAAGAGTCGATTGATTTTAGCGAAACTTTTGATTAACCCTCCTAACTTTATGCTTCTGGATGAGCCGACAACGCATTTAGATTTGGGCGGAGTCAAAGCCCTAACGCAGGCGTTTAAGAAATATCCGGAAACGCTCTGTTTTATTAGTCATGATTTGTATTTTATTCGTGAGATCGCAGATTGTATTGTTGAGGTTGATCGTGGAAAAATTAAAATTTATCCGGGAGGACTGGAATATTATTTAGACAAGAAGGGTCAGAAAAATGTCATTGTTAAGGAGCAGAAGAGGAAAATAAAGGAAGAAGAAAAGAAGTTAAAGAAAGAAAATAAAGTAAAAAATAAAAAACAGAAGAATAGTTCTAAGTTGGATGACATTCATGTCAAGCATAAGCAAGCGCTTAAGCGTATGACGCATATTAAGACAGAGATTAAAAATTTAGAAAAAGAAAAAAAAGATTTGGATATGGAAAGTTATGTGAAGTCGCGTCATCTATCTAAGGATTTTGATAAACGTGATGGAGTAACATTGAAGGAATATGGGCAGCGTTTAAAATGGATTCAAAGTCGTTTGAGAGAAATTGAAAGCACTGCTAAGCAGTTAAAGGAAGAGAGAGACAGGATAAGCAAATGAAATTAAAGCTGGATTTACATAATATTTATTCTCAAGGACGTCAATTGGACGCAGCTATTGATGGGATTATGCAGGAGGCGCAGTTTAAAAAGGGAAAGTTGGTGGAAATTATTCCGGGAAAAGGTTCTGGACAGCTAAAAAAATACGTCTTACGAACACTTGAGAAAAAGTACAAAGGCGTTTATCATAGGATTGAAAAGGATGATAAAAATTGGGGACGAATATTTGTTCATTTTAGGTGGAAATAGTAGTCGGCTTGATAAATTTCATATCATTTTTGAAGGCAATGTTTTTCTCATATTCCGATGATAAATTTTTACTATAGTATGGAGATAGAACGAAATTTATCAAACGATCTAATAGTAAGATGAAAAAAAATATTTATTTATTAAGTGTGATAATTCTGTTTAGTGGTTGTACGAGTTCGGGACGCGTGGAAAGGTTATTGACATTGAGAGCTTTGGCTAATGAACAAAAGAATTTGAACGCGTACGTTGAAAAACAAGATAAAAAGTTTGAGAATTTATTGGAAGTGGTTCGGACGGGTGCGATGGGTCAGTACGCGGATAGGAAAAGTGTAAAGAGAAATTTTGGTGATCCTATCTACGTTAAAAAGGTTGAAAAAAATGGGAAACCTCAGGAAGAATGGTTGTACCGTTATGCTACACAATTTTTTAATTCAGAAAAAGTGTATTTGTATTTTGATGGGAAAGGAAAGTTAGTGAAATGGAAAAAACAACCATAAACAAACACCCGGTGTTTGTTCGTGGTTTATTGAGAGGAGGGTATTATGGGGAAAGCGGGGAAAAAGCCACGGAAAAAATTAGGTTCTAAGCAATTGGGCGATGGTGAGAAGCCACCCAAAAAAGAAAAAGACTGGGGTTTTGAAGAAATCGCACGTTCTAAAAAAAGAGGCTATTGAATTAAGAGATTGGCCAAAAAAAATATTCTGCCAATCTTTAAACTGGGTTTAATTCCCCGAGGCTTGCCTTGTTTGTAAATGCTTAGGTCAATACCTCGAGGGCTTGCTTCGAGGTAGTTTATTATTCTTAGAAAAATTTACAAAAAACTCTTTAAATATTATGGGCCTCAATTCTGGTGGCCGGCAGAAACACGTTTTGAAGTCATTGTTGGCGCGATTTTGACGCAGAACACGAATTGGGGGAATGTGGAAAAAGCCATCAACAATTTAAAAGATAAAAATTATCTTTCCCCTGGGTCTCTTCGTTCACTTCCTCCTTCCCGATTAGCAAGCCTTATTAAGCCAGCAGGTTATTTTAATATCAAAACAAAACGTTTAAAACATTTTATGGCATTTTTTTATGAAGAATATCAGGGGAATCTCCGTAAGATGGCTAAAGAAGATTTGTCTGTTTTGCGTCGGAAGCTTTTAGGCGTTAATGGAATTGGTCCGGAAACCGCGGATTCTATTTTATTGTATGCCGTGGATAAGCCTGTTTTTGTCGTAGATGCTTACACCAGGCGTATTTTGTCGAGGCACAATATTATTAATCATAAAATGGATTACCATGAGGTTCAGGATATTTTTATGAACAGCTTGGATCATGATGTCGCGTTATTTAATGAGTATCATGCTTTAATTGTTCAGATTGGAAAAATTTTTTGTAGACCAAAACCTCAGTGTGAAGAATGTCCGTTAAAGCGGTTTTTGCCTCTGGACAAACAGAATAGCGTGAGGTAAAGTAAAGAAAATTAATAAAAAATGGTTTAAATAAGGAGGAGTTTATGTGTCCTTTAGGGTATTCTCAAGGAGAGTTTATGGTTATGGTGTGTTTTGGGGTTAAAGTGTTTTTACTTTTATGGGTTATTTTTGTTCCGATTGTGATCACGGCACGATTGGAAAAAATAGCAAAGTTGTTAGAAAAAAAATAATGGGAGTTTCCCATTTTTTCATGCCTCGTCACTGCGAGGAGCCGGTCAGTTAATCAAGGCGACGAAGCAATTTTAGGTTGATAGGGTCGCTTGAACATTTTGAATGCCTTCTTGCAATGACGGTTTTTGTGAAAAAAGGAAGGGAATTAATGGGCAAAAAAAAGGTTGAATGTTAGTAGCAATTATTATTATTTTAGTCGTAAATACTATTTTTTTGATTTTTTTATTTGTACGCAATACGGATAAGGAAGTTAGTCGGTTTAAGAATAATATTGAGTCCCTTGAAAAGAATCAAGAACGTGCAGAGAGGCTTATTCGGGAAGAAATGGCTAAAAACCGGGAGGAACTTCAAAAGAATTTAAATGTCTTTAATGAATCTCTTTTATCCCGCATGACAGAGTCTTCAATATTTCAAAAAAATCAATTGGACTCTTTTTCTAAACAGCTTTCCACATTAACACAAGTGAATGAGCAAAAATTAGAGAAAGTGCGTGAAGTTGTTGAGAAACAATTATGTTCTTTACAAGAGGATAATAAGGAACAATTGGAAAAAATGAGGGCGACTGTAGACGAGAAATTACATGCAACATTAGAGAAACGCCTCGGAGAGTCTTTTAAAATTGTGAGTGATCGTCTGGAAAAAGTGCATCAGGGATTAGGTGAGATGCAGAATTTGGCTTCCGGAGTCGGGGATCTCAAAAATGTATTAACAAATGTGAAAACGCGTGGAACATGGGGAGAGATTCAGTTAGGAAGCTTACTGGAGCAGATCCTAACTCCTGATCAGTATGAAAAAAATGTGATTACGAAAAAACGCGGACGAAGCACTGTGGAATTTGCAATCAAATTACCCGGGCCAGATACTGTCTACATTCCTATTGACGCGAAGTTTCCGAAAGAAGATTACGAACGTTTGCTGGAAGCACAAGATCGAGGCGATGTTGAGGATGTTGAGGAGTTTGGTAAAGCCATAGAAAGCCGCATTAAATTGGAGGCGCAGACAATTCGGGAGAAATACATTGATCCTCCTCAAACAACGGATTTCGCGATTATGTACCTTCCTATTGAAGGGCTTTACGCGGAAGTATTACGTCGTCCGGGGTTATGTGAAAAATTACAGAGAGAATTTCGTGTAACGCTTTCAGGTCCAACCACAATTACGGCACTTTTAAATGCTTTGCAGATGGGTTTTCGAACGTTGGCTGTAGAAAAACGCGCGAGTGAGGTCTGGACACTGTTGGGGGCGGTAAAAACAGAGTTTGGCTTGTTTGGCGGGATATTAGAAAGAACACAGAAACAGCTGCAAGCGGCAAGCAATACCATTGAACGAGCGACAAGTAAGTCCCGTCGCATTGAACAGAAATTAAAAAATGTCCAAGAGTTGCCGTCCAGCAGTTTAGAAACTGAAGAGGCTAATTTTTCTATTGAACATGCCGACGATGAAACCGTTGTTTCCTGACAGTATTTTTCCTCCAAGTATTTTTACTTTTATCAGTAATCGTTCTAATGCTTCCTCAAAACAGTTTTATTCTTTTAATATTGTCAGCGTGAATCAGGTTCATGGCGATAATGTTATTTTGTTAGATGAGCAAAACAAAGAAAACATTAATATGGAAGCTGATGCGCTCATAACCAAAATGTCGGATATTGCATTGTCGATTCGTACAGCAGACTGCCTTCCTGTTTTTATTTATGATTCACAAGGAGATTCTATAGGTCTTGTTCACGCTGGATGGAAAGGAACACAAAAGAAAATCGTGAAAAAAACGATTAAGATGATGCGGGAAGAATGGGGTGTTAGTTTTTCGGATCTACAAATAGCCTTCGGCCCTGCAATAAGGTCATGTTGTTATGAAGTAGGAAAAGAATTTAGGCAATATTTTCCTCTGACTTGTCTCGAAAAGAATGAAAAATGTTTTTTTGATTTAATATCAGAAAATAAAAATCAATTGATGTCTTTGGGGGTCGTTGAGCAAAATATTTTTGACAGCGGAGTCTGTACATGCTGTGATGAACACTATTTTTCTTATCGAAGAGAAGGAGATAATACAGGGAGAATAGTTTCTGTGATAATAAAAAAACAGGAGAAATGATGGCGATTGTTATTTTGGTTACAGCTAAAGATTTTGAAAAAGCACGTAAAATTTCACTGAAATTAACAGAATGTAAACTTATCGCGTGTGCCAATATTGTGAAAGGGGTGAGGTCTGTTTTTCGATGGGAGGGAAAAGTTGATGAAGCCGGAGAGGTCTTAATGATTATGAAAACTAAACAAGAGCATTTTTCTGAAATTGTTAAAATCGTTAAATCTCTTCACAGTTATGATACCCCCGAGATTATCGCGTTACCTATTATTGAAGGAAGTGAAGATTATTTAAATTGGATTGAAGCGTCGGTTCTGTAGGGGCGGGCCTTGCGTCCGTCCGTTTATGGGATAAAATATTTTTTTAAAAAATATTCTAATAACGGGCGGACACAAGGCCCGCCCCTACGGTTAGTTCTCTGTTGGTTTCGTGATATTGCTTTCCAGTTGAGAAGCGACTCTTAGTTTAGTTAAGAAATCGTTAAAAACTTTATTTTTACGCTCATTAAGAAGACTTTTAGCAAGAGCACTTTTGTTTTTTTGATAGTCCGCGTCTTCAACAGGGATGTAGGAATCCAGATGTAAAATACAGTAACCATTTTTCGTTTCAACAACTTCACCGATGGGGTTATCCTCTGTCAGCTGAAATGCTGCTTCCTGAAAATCTTTGGCAATTCCAACCTTGGGGAGATATTGTCCTCTATTGAAAACAGGAGTTTGATAGATTTCAAGGCCGAGTGCTTTGGCGGCTTTAGGAAAATCTTTGAGTTTGGTTTTGTCTAACTCCTGATTGATGGACAAAAGGTATGCCTGGGCCCTTTGTTTAGCAATATTCCGGGTTTCCTTTTTTAATACAGATTCCCACACTTTTTTTTTGGCTTCAGCATATTTAGGAACATAGGCCCCTTTTTTTTCTTTTATTTGAATGATACGGTATCCTTCGGGAGTTTCCAAGAGGTCGCTTATTTCATTGGTTTCTAATTGAAAAATTTGATTGAGTGCTTCATAAGACCATCCAAGAGACAGGTTAGGCTGTTCCATGCTAAAGAACCCAGTGGTTTTTATTTCCAGATTGTGTTGTTTGGCAATGACTTCCAGTTTCGGGTTGATAAGAAGTTCTTCATAAATATTATTGGCAGTGTTGGCAACGGCCTCTTTTTCTTTTTTAGAGATTTCAGGCAGAGCCGGAGGCTTATTTTCAGGAGTTTCGTCACTCCCTTGAGATGCTGTTTCATTGACCCCAGGAGGCTCCGGGAAGTCAATGCTGATGTAGCTTACGTTAATAGAAGCGGGGAGAAGGAATTCAATTTTATTTTCATTATAATATTTTTTGTTGGCTTCTTCATTAAAGGGAACATTATTTTTAAATTGTTCAGGAGAGACAAACACGTAGCTGATTTGTACTTTTTCATTTTGTTTTTTGTAGGCTTCAAAAATTTCTTTTTCCGGTACAGTGGTGGATAAGGTTTCTTGTTTATAGAGTTTGCTAAATTTAATGGTGCCGCGGACGCTTTCTTCAAATCGTCTTGGCTTAATACGAAAAATGTTTTTGAGAATGTTGTTGTAAAGGGCGGGGTCAAACTGTTTGTTTCTTTGAAAAAAAGGATACTGCTCAATACGGTCAATAACCTCTTTATCGGAAATCCGGATTTTTCTTTTTTTCACTTCATGCAAAAGGATGAGACGATCCCATGTTTCGTTCTCCAGATTAAGGTACTGTTGAACATTACGAAAATTATCCCCATAACGCATGATGGCTTGAACGCGGACGTCACGATAATTTTTTTCGAAATCATCAAAAGAAATTTTTTTGCCAAAAATTTTTCCAGCATAAGAGGCGTTTCTAGCGCCCTTGAGAAGGTA
This sequence comes from uncultured Planctomycetales bacterium, assembly GCA_964541845.1. Lineage (GTDB taxonomy): Bacteria > Omnitrophota > Gorgyraeia > Zapsychrales > Zapsychraceae > CAZIRV01. The sequence continues at coordinate 18,781 of CAZIRV010000005.1, read as the reverse complement.
GAGCGTTCCTCCAAATCCAAAAGCTATGATAATGACAACAATAACAGTCCAAATAATTTTTTTCATAACGCCTTTTTTTCGTAACATTTTTAACATTTTTACTCCTTAATATTAGCACTTGATAATCAATTAAATTTTGGTATAGTAAACAACTCGTAGGGAATTAGGTAAAAATTCTTTTCTCTACTGGGTTGCTTAATTCTTGAGAAGGCGGTATTATATAGTTGAACAATATGTTTGACAAGGGGAATTTTTGGATGAATTATTTTTGCCCTTACAGTTAGGAAAGTATAAAGTTGTCCTGTCGGCAATAAAAATTGTACAAGCAGGAATTAAGCAAAAATAATTTCCTCACGCGTATTCATTTAGTTTTTTATCGCGTAGCAATTTTCTTGCTTGTCAGAGAAGAAATTTAATTATATACTTCATAATAAATTATAGGAATCATATGCGAAAGTTAAAATTAGGTTTACCGAAAGGCAGTTTACAGGAAGCAACGATTAAGGTTTTTAAAAAAGCGGGGTTTAAGATATATGTGTCAGGGCGATCTTATTTTCCTTCTATTGATGACGAAGAAATTGATCCTGTTCTTTTAAGGGCGCAGGAAATGTCACGTTATGTAGAAGAAGAGGCTTTGGATTGTGGGATTACCGGAGCGGATTGGGTTCTTGAGAATGGGTCAAAAGTTGTGTCTTTGGCGGATTTGGTTTATGCTAAGCAGAGTTCAGTGAAGGTGCGCTGGGTTTTAGCGGTTCCCGAAAAATCTTCAATAAAGACTGTAAAGGATTTGCAGGGGAAAAGGATAGCCACGGAAGTTGTAAATGTAACAAAAAATTATTTAAGAAAGAATAAGGTTAAGGCGGATGTTGAGTTTAGTTGGGGCGCGACAGAGGCTAAAGTGGCAGATGGTCTTGTTGATGCGGTGGTTGAATTGACAGAAACAGGAAGTAGTTTGAGAGCGCATAAATTACGGATTGTGACAACTATTTGTGAGTCTACTACGCAATTTATCGCGAATAAAAAGGCTTTAAAAGATTCGTGGAAGAAGCGAAAAATGGATCAAGTCACTATGTTGCTTAAGGGGGCTATTGCTGCCGGGAGCATGGTAGGCTTAAAGATGAATATTGAAGAAAAAAATTTAAAAAAAGTTTTAAGTTTGCTAACAGCTTTAAAAACCCCTACAGTTTCAGAATTAAGTCAGAAAAATTGGTTGGCGGTTGAAACTGTTATTGATGAAGGAACGGTTCGGACACTAATTCCAAAGTTAAAAGCGTCTGGAGCACAGGGGATTATTGAGTATCCATTAAATAAATTAATACATTAATTTAGGAACTATCTATAAATAATAGTTATTTATAGATGTTACCTGAAAACTGCAGTCATTTGTAAAAATGACCGGGTGAATCAAGTAGGAAAAAGTTTTTATGCCTTGTGGGAAAAAAAGAAAAGCTCGTAAAATTAGAACGCATAAACGTAAGAAATTAAGAAAATCTCTACGACACCTTAAAAAACGTAAGACGCGATAGGATTTATGTCCAGGGATTTCAAGATTAGTTATTCCTGACATCTGGGGGAAGTCTGAATGGGGAGCAGGAACCCTTTTCAAGGGGTACCGATTTCGCCAGAATTAGAGTCTCCATAGGAGCTGATTTCCTTTGGAAAAATTGCGAACAAAGCGAATTTAACTTGAGGTTATATATCAGGTTTGAGGAGGGCTTATGATGCGACGTTCAGAGATAATAAAATGTTTAAGTATCGGTGTTGTAGCAGTGATCCTATTGTGTACTTGCCGCGCGGAGGCTTTTTTCTTTCAGCAGGAAAAGGTTGCTACCTCTAAAGGGCTCGCGCGTTATGCGATGGGTCAGGTCTATGACTTGTTGGGGTTAACAAAGCACGCGGCCTTGGAATATGAAAAAGCCGCTCAGTTTGATTCCTCAGGATATTTAATTCGGTTACGTTTAGGCGCGGATTACGCGCGTCTGGGGATTCTTGCCAGGGCCGTTGAAGAACTTCAATTGGCAGCTATTCTTAACTCAGAAGATTTACAGGCGCACTATTTGCTGGCCCTTATTTATTCTACCCAAAAAAAATACGACAAAACTGCGGAGGAATATGAGACTATTCTCAAAACATTTTCCAAGGCAGAGCCACAAAATATTGAAATCTACAGTTATCTCGGTCAGCTTTATTATTCTCAAAAAAAATATGTCAGGGCCGTTAGTCAGTTTGAGAAAATTTTAGAATTGGAACCTCAAAATACGGATGTCATGTATTTGTTGGGGTCGTTATATTTAGAAACAGGTAAAAAGAAAGAAGCTATTGCTCTTTTAAAAAAATCTATTGAAGTTGACCCAAAATACGATGGAAGCCTTAACACTCTCGGGTATATTTACGCGGATAACGGCACGCAGCTTGAGGAAGCAGAATCACTGGTTCAGCGGGCATTAAAAATCAGTCCTGATAATGGGGCATACTTAGACAGCTTGGGGTGGGTTTACTATAAAAAAGGGCTTTATGAAAAGGCTTTGAATACGTTTAAAAAAGCGGAGGCTTTATTAGAAGATCCTGTTATTTTTGATCATATGGGGGATGTGTATTTTAAAATGAACGCGATTGAAGAGGCAAGTAAATATTGGAAACGTGCTTTAGAGGCTGTTCCGAAACAGGAAGAAATTTTGAAAAAGCTTGATGAGGTCAATAGTAGTCAGGCCAGTAGATAATTTATATTGCGTGAAGAATAACAAATTTGTAATTTTAAAACCTTTGTATCCTGCATTTTAGTAGTTAAATTCATACTGATTGTCGGATGTAGTTTTTCAATTTGGTATAAGTTTCTTTGGATATAAACCGTCAGTCCATTTGAATTGCACTACTAGAAATGCCTAAACTTCGTAAACCCGTTGCGTTTGAGTATAGTTTAACCCTGCGCTCTCCTGCCAAATTAAACCTTTATCTTAAAGTTATTAATAAACGTCCGGATGGTTTCCATAATATCCAGACATTGTTTGAACGTATTAACCTTTTTGATGAGGTTCGTTTCCACGCAAATAAAACCGGTAAGATCCGGATTATTTGTGATCATCCGCATGTTCCAACCGGTCCAAAAAATTTGGTTTATCAGGCGGCAGAAATTCTACGAAAAAATTGTGGAATCACTAAAGGGGTGACGATAAAAATCAAGAAGTGTATTCCTGTTGCTGCGGGGTTAGGAGGAGGATCAAGCAACGCGGCCACGGTTCTTTTAGGGTTAAATCAGATTTGGGATATTAATTTAAGTAAAAAACAATTATTGTCTTACGCGGCCCGTATTGGAAGTGATGTCTCTTTTTTTCTTTATGATTGTTCATGGGCTCTTGGAACAGGACGAGGAGAGCGAATTAAAAAATTAGATATCAATACACAGTTATGGCATATTTTAGTGGTTCCCCGAGTAAAGGTATATACCAGGAAAGTTTACGCGAATGTGAAGATAGAAGGCAGGGCATACACTCAGGGGTGTTCAGATAATACCATGACTCCCGTGAGGGCAACCGGAAATACGCCAGAAACGGAAAAGATGAATATATTGACAAAAAAAGATCAAGGTGTTAGTATTTTAATTCGTTCTTTAAAAAAATATAATTTTTCAGAAATTGATCGTCGATTAACCAATGATTTAGAAAAAGAAACAACGCTTTTATGCCCGAAATTAATTCAATTGAAGACATGTTTAAAGGCTATGGAGACATTCGGAGTCATGGTTTCAGGAAGTGGTCCAAGTGTGTTCGGGATTACAAAAACAGAAGAGGGCGCGAAGATTATCAAGGCTGTTTTAAAAAAACGTTTTTCACAAGTATTTGCTGTAAGAACATTTTAAGAATCTGAGAAAGAAGTTAGAAAATGAAAATTACAGAAATTCGTATATTCCCCAAGGAAGGTCGGGATAAAAAATTAAAAGCGTATGTTACAGTAATTTTTGACGATGTATTTGTAGTTCGAAACATTAAAATTATTCAGGGATTAGAGACATTGTTTATTGCGATGCCCTCAACAAAAGCAAGGGTTCCCTGTCAGGAATGCCGATTCAGAAATGAAGTTGGAAATAAATTTTGTAACAACTGTGGATCATTGATTAAAACAGAGCACATGTCTTTGACACATACTGATTCTAAATCTGAGCATAGAGATATAGCGCATCCGATTACACAGCAATTTCGTAAATATCTGCAGACAGAAATTTTAGAGGTTTATGAGAAAGAAGGAGCTGGAAACGCAACGGAAACTCCCCTGGCATCCTCACTAAATTTAAAAAATTAATTTGAAATATTTTTGCCCGGTGGTGTAATCGGTAACACACGAGAATTTGGATCTCGTTTTCCAGGTTCGAGTCCTGGCTGGGCAGTTTTTGACACGCTTTGTTTATCTCATTTAAAGAGAGTGAATAAAGCTTTTTTTTGTTCCGCGGGGAGAAAATCTCTCCTTGACATTCAATGTAATTTATATATACTTTTTATTTATTATGTTGGACTTACGGACGATTATTTTAGCTGCAGGGAAAGGGACTCGTATGAAATCTGATGCGCCTAAGGTCCTGCATGAAGTTTGTGGAACTCCGATTATCCGGTACGTGGTGGATGTTGCCAAAGCGGTAGGTTCTTTGAAAATCTATGTTGTTCTTGGACATAAGGGTCAGGAAGTTAAAAATTATCTTGGGAAAAATGTCGATTTCGTTATCCAAAAGAGATTATTAGGAACAGCAGATGCTGTTAAATGTGCAGAAAAATCTTTGAAAGGACATAAAGGAGATATTCTTGTTTTATGTGGAGATACTCCGTTATTGAATAAAAATGTTATTAAAAATATTGTAAGAAAGCACCGAAAATTAAACGCAGTATGTACATTTTTGACGGCAAAGGTTGACAATCCGCAAGGATATGGTCGAATTATTCGTGATGATAAAGGGTCAGTTGTGGCTATTAGGGAAGAAAAGGACTCGACATTACAGGAGCGGATGATTAAGGAAATTAATGTCGGGGTTTATTGTATCCGTAGTTTAGAATTATTTTCCGCGCTTAAAGCCATCAATCTTAATTTTAAGAAAAAAGAATTTTATTTGACGGATATTGTTGAAATTTTTGCTAAAAAAAACTTGAAAGTGGCTATTGTTGAGACAAAGGATTCAGTGGAGGGCCTTGGCATTAATTCCAAAAATGAATTGGCAGAGGCTGAAGAGGTAATACGTGGCAGGATATTAAAGGATTTTATGCGGCAGGGAGTTACGATTGTAGATCCAAAGACAACTTATATTGATAATGATGTGAAGATTGGAAGAGATACAGTTATCCGTCCGTTTACTTTTATTGAAAAAAATGTTCGTATTGGATCATGTTGTGTTATTGGTCCATTTTCCCGGTTAAGACCTGGAGTTAAAATAGGCAATAAAGTAGAAATTGGAAATTTTACAGAGGTTTCTCGTTCTCAGATTGGAAATAGTACTTTTATGAAGCATTTTAGTTATTTAGGCGATTCAGTTGTTGGGGAAGGGGTTAACATAGGTGCAGGAACGGTAACAGCCAATTATGATGGAAAAAATAAAAATATAACAAAAATAGAGTCTAAGGCTTTTATTGGCTGTGATTCTATTTTGATTGCGCCGGTTAAAGTCGGAAGAAACGCAGTTGTAGGGGCTGGAAGCGTGGTAACAAAAGGAACAAAAATTCCGGCAAAAGGCGTTGTGTTTGGAGTGCCGGCAAAGATAAAAATGTAATCGTTCAGGCATATCTCTGAACGATTACCTAAAAAGATTATTATGAATGGTTTAGCAGTTCTTACAGGCAATTCAAATCCAAAACTCGCGCAATCTATTGGCAAACATCTTGGCATTTCGTTAACTGACGTTTTGGTGTCAAAATTTAGCGAAGGTGAAATTCGTGTTGAAATTAAAGAAAACATTCGCGGCCGGGATGTCTTTATTATTCAGCCAACATGCCCTCCATCAAATGATAACCTGATGGAGCTTTTAGTAATGATTGACGCGGCACGGCGTGCTTCAGCAGAGCGGATTACTGCTGTATTGCCCTATTATGGATACGCACGTCAAGATCGTAAAGATCAGCCGCGAGTGCCTATTACGGCGAAGTTAGTCGCGAACTTGATTGTATCAGCGGGAGCACAGCGTGTTTTAACTATGGATTTACATGCGAATCAGATTCAGGGATTTTTTGATATTCCAGTTGATCATTTGTATGCGATTACAGTTCTTTGTGATTATTTTAAGGAAAAAGATTTAAAAAATTTAGTCGTTGTTTCACCTGATGTTGGTGGAATTAAAATGGCACGCGCTTATGCCAAGCGTTTGGGGGCTGGTTTGGCCATTGTTGATAAGCGCCGGGATAGCCCGGAAAAAACGCAGGTAATGCATATATTAGGGAATGTGAAGGGCAAGAAGGCTCTTATTGTTGATGACATTGTAGCGACAGCCGGTTCATTAGTGGAAGCGGTTGAGGCATTGACAAAGAAGGGAGTCGAAGAGGTTTACGCGGGAATTAGTCATGGAATTTTATCCGGTAAGGCGATCTCGAGTATCAAAAACTGCGATTCGCTTAAAGAGTTGGCTATTACAGACAGTATTCCGCTGATAAAGTCAAAAAAAATATCAAATATTACGGCGGTTACAGTCGCTCCGTTATTGGCCGAAGCTATTCATAGAATTCATGAGGAAAAATCTATTAGTTGTTTGTTTGATGAGATCAAAATAAAATAATAAAATTAGGAAGATAAAATGGAAGAATTTGAATTAGACGTACAAATCAGAACTCAGATTGGAACTCGAAAAATAAAAAATATTCGTCGAGAAGATAATGTCCCGGCTATTGTTTATGGCGGAGATAGAGGCCCAACGGCTATTAAAGTAGATCGGCGGGCGTATGAACGCATTATGCGGCTTCATAAAGGGCAGAGCGTTGTTTTTCATCTTAATGTGATGGAGGGTGAAAAAAAATTAAGAGATTATTCAGCTGTTGTTAAGTCAGAGCAAGATGACCCTGTCTCAGATAGATTATTGCATATTGATTTTCAGCGCATTTCTTTAAAGGAGGAATTTGAGCTGAAGGTACCTGTTGTTGCTAAAGGAGAAGCCATTGGTGTTAAAAAAGATGGAGGCTCGCTGGATCATACATTATGGGAGTTAGACATTGTTTGTTTGCCGATAAATATTCCGGAAAAAATTGAAGTAGATGTTAGCGCGCTTAATATTGGGGAGGCTATTCATATTAAAGAGGTCGTTTTGCCTGTTAACGTCAAAACAAAACATGACCCCGAAGCTATTGTATTTTCTGTTGTTCCGCCAATAAAAGAAGGGGGTCCGGCAGGAGAAGGTGAAGAACAAAAAGAGCCGGAAGTTACTAAAGAAAAGAAAGATAAAGAAGAAGTCAAGATTAAAGCGGAAGGTGAGTAGCACGTATTGTCTGATGTTCGACTTATTGTAGGTTTGGGAAATCCCGGAGTAGATTATGAATTTAATCGACATAATCTTGGGTTTCTGGTTATTCAATATTTAGTTGAAAAACTTGATTTCGATTTAAAAAAAAATTCTTTTATAAGAGGCTTGATTGCGGAAGGAAATTTTGAAGGAAAAAGCATTTGTTTTCTTTTGCCAATGACCTTTATGAATAATTCCGGGATTGCGGTTAAACAGATAATTTTACGGAAAAAGTTAGACCTTGGAAATGTATTAGTTGTCTGCGACGATTTTAATCTTAGTTTTAGACAGTTGAGATTGAGAGCTAAGGGGGGTGATGGGGGACATAATGGAATAAAATCTATCATCCAACATTCTGGAAGTGAAAAATTTGCTCGGTTACGAATGGGGATTGATTTTCCAGGAGGAAAAAAAAATGTTGTGGAATATGTTCTTGAAAATTTTTCTAAAAAAGAATGTAAATTTTTAGATGGGTTTATTATCGAGGCAGCAGATTGCTGTCTGGCATGGGTAAAGGATGGGGTTAATCGAACGATGGAAAGGTATAACGGAAAAAAATAGGAAAAGAAAAAAATGGAAAATACGGAATTGCTTAGCAAGTATGAACTGATGGTCATTATTGACTCAAAATTAACGGATGGAGAAAAGGAAAGTATTCGCAAAGAAGCCACAGAAATTGTAAAAAAAGGAGGCGGAAGAGTTATTAATAGTCAGGTGTGGCTTGAGAAGCGTAAGTTTACTTTTGAAATTAAGAAAAAAACAGAAGGTTTATATTATTCAATTAATTTTGAAAGTCCCTCTTCAGCTATTGAAAAAATGCAAGCTGATTTAAAACTGAAAGAAAGAATACTCCGGTCTTTAGTTATAAAAATTGAGTAAGAATTTTATCGTATCGGAAACAAGAGTTTCCGATTACATATAGATAGTGCAAGAAGAGCCTATCTGGTTAATAACATATACCTTAATTAAGGATCGGCTCAAAAATAACTTCGACAATTGTGAAATAGATTTTGTCGGGTTAAAATTTATGATTGTCGAGGTTATTTTTGAACGATTCCTAAATTTGTTGTTTAAGGTTAACAAGCGTTTGTTTGTAGGGAGGTTAAAATGGCGAATTTAAACAAAGTTTTTTTAATTGGTAATTTAACACGGGATCCTGAATTACGATATACACCAGGAGGAACTGCGGTGGCTAATTTAGGTCTTGCTGTTAATAGGCGGTTTAAAGATAGTAGCGGAGAGTTAAAAGAAGAAGTTTGTTTTTTAACAGTGACTGTGTGGGATAAGCAGGCTTCGGCATGTTGTCAGTATTTAACAAAAGGGCGTCCCGTTTTTGTTGAAGGGGTTTTGCAATCACGGTTTTGGGAAACTTCTGATGGGCAAAAAAGAAGTGCTATTGATGTGCGTGCTGAGCGCGTTCAGTTTTTAGGAAGCCCTAGTGGGAATACAGGTGGACACTCCGGTGGGAGTGCAAGTGGGAAAGTTGATGCTCCACAGGCAGTTGGTGCCACGGCGCCTCAGCAGGATGAAGTTATTAAGCCGGAAGATATTGCTTGGGATGAGTAATTAAGTTCTGATATAATATGTCAATTCATGACGGCTCAGAGCACAAACGGAGGTTAAATTGTTAAAAAAGAGTCCGAAAAAAAAATTTAAAAGAAAAAATCTTAATCGTCAGAGAAATATGGCAAAATTTCAGATGCCAAAAGATGTGACTATTGATTATAAAAATCTGAGCCTTTTGCAAAAATATTTGACTGAGCGTGGAAAATTAATTCCGCGTCGGATTTCAGGGGTTACAGCAAAGGAACAAAGGCAATTAGCATTAGCGGTTAAGAGAGCCCGGTTTTTAGCACTTTTAATAACTGGCGGTATAAAAAAATAAGCATTCTGGTTTCGGGAGTTGATTTTTGATACTGTAGGTGCGGGCTTCTAAGCCTGCCCTTATAATTAGAGGATTGTCTAATGGAAGTGATACTTGCACAAGATGTAGAAAAATTAGGTACAACAGGACAGGTTGTAAAAGTCAAAAATGGTTATGCCAGGAATTTTTTAGTGCCTCGAAAAGTTGCTTATCTCGCGACACAGGAAAATCTTAAAAGAATTGAGCGGCAGGAAAAAAAACGTAAAGCTCAGTATGACCAGGAAAAGAAAAAAGCCAGAGACTTTGCGGAAGAATTACAAAAATCCTCTTGTACAGTTAATGTGGAAGTCAATGATTTAGAGAAGCTTTACGGGGCAGTCACTGAGGCAGAAATTGCTAAAGCCCTTGAAGTAGAAGGGTTTACTGTTAATAAAAAAAATATTATTATTGAAAACCCTATTGAAGAACTTGGGATTTTTGACATAGGAGTCAAGATTCATCCTGAAGTAACGGCAAAAATAAGGTTATGGGTTACAAAGTAATCCAGGGAGCTGTCTGAGAACGATCTTTTTGTCCAGCCCTGCATTGCAAGGCTCAAGAAAATCCTCAATGTATAACGTGTGTGCGCCTTCTGTTTTTTTCGTCTCACGCCTTATTTTGAACAAAAATCTCATTTTTAGATAGTCTCCTAAGAAGTGCTATTTTATGAGCCAGGAAATACGCGTCCCACCTCAAAATATAGAAGCAGAAAAATCCGTTTTAGGTGCTATGCTTATTGATGAAGATGCTATAGGCACGTCTGTGGAGCTCCTTGATGAATCTTTATTTTATGAGGATTCCCATCGTAAAATTTATCGGGCAATTATTAATCTTTATCAGGCGCGTAAAAATGTTGACCTCATAACCCTTTCAGATAAATTGAAAAGCGAGGGGCTTCTTGAAGATGTCGGAGGAGTCACATATCTTTCAATCATTGTCGATTTTGTCCCTACCTCAGCCAATGTAGAACACTACGCAAATATAGTTAAAGAAAAGGGTATTTTTCGTAAGCTTATTAAAAATGCCACGCAAATTATTTCTGACAGCTATGATTCTAAGGGTAATATTGAAAATGTTGTTGATAATGCTGAAAAATTAATTTTTGAAATTGCGGATTTAAAACAGAAACAACAATCCGTACATATTAAAGATTTAGTTAGAGAGGGAATTGAAAAAATTGATCAGCTTTATCAGCGCAAAGAACATGTTACCGGAATTGCAACAGGATTTTCAAAACTTGATCATATGACTTCAGGCTTACAGCCTGCAGACCTGATTATTTTAGCTGGACGTCCTTCCATGGGAAAAACAGCATTGGCACTTTCTATCGCGGAACATGTTGGCATTGAACAGAAGCAAGGGGTCGCATTATTTAGTTTAGAGATGTCAAAAGAACAGCTCGTTCAACGGATGCTTTGTTCTCAGGCACGTGTTGATGCGCATAAGGTGCGTTCCGGATTTTTATCGCCCGCGGATTGGCCAAAACTCACCGCGGCTGCCGGACAGCTTTCGGAGTCAAAAATTTTTATTGATGATACCCCCGCGATTTCTGTTTTGGAATTACGCGCAAAAGCCCGTCGATTGAAAGCGAATAATGATATTCAAATGATTGTTTTAGATTATATCCAGTTGATGCGTAGCGCGATGAAATCAGACAGCCGCCAGCAAGAGATTTCTGAAATATCCCGTTCTTTAAAATCCTTGGCGCGTGAGTTGAGTGTGCCTGTGGTTGCTTTAAGTCAGCTGTCTCGGGCTGTTGAATCAAGGCAGGATAAGCGCCCTCAACTTTCAGATTTGCGTGAATCAGGAGCTATTGAGCAGGATGCCGATGTGGTGGTGCTTTTGATGCGTGAAGAATATTATGACCCGACAGAAGAGAATAAAGGTGTGGCAGATATTATTGTTGCAAAGCAGCGTAATGGACCGGTGGGAACAGTGAAGCTGGCTTTTCTTAAAGAGTATACACGTTTTGAGAATCTTCAAACGGGTTAAGGATGATGTCCTGATTTATTTGCAAACCCTAATTGACAGCAGAGTTTATTATCCGTATAATCAACCGATTATTTAAGGAATTATTCAAAAATAATTTTCAGGTTAATTTAAACTCCATTGAGGAGGGTTCAATCATAAGCCTTCAGGTTATTTTTGAGCCGACCCTAGGCTATATTTTTTTAAAATAAGGTTTAATCTATGAACAAGCTCATTAAGCATACTTTTATTTTCATATCTTTCCTTTTATTTTTGCCTCTCCTTACTTTTGCCCAATCTTCTCAAGAAGCTAAAGTTGTTAAGTCTATTGATGTCAAAGGAAACAAAACTATCGGTATGTCCACAATTCTCTCCAAAATTAAAACACGTGTTGGTCAAGAATATATGCAGGCGGTGATTAGTGATGATTTAAAGAGATTGTACAACACAGGTTATTTTTCTGATGTGCGTGTTGATCGACAGGATTATCAGGGCGGCTTTAAAGTCATTATTTACCTTGAGGAAAAATCTATTGTTGAGACAATTACATTTTCCAAGACACGCTATTTAAAGTCCAGGGGATTACGAAAAAAAATAAAGATACAGGAAGGTAAATTTCTGGATAAAAAAATCTTAAAAGATGACATTGATACCATTAAAGATTTGTATGCGAAAAAAGGTTTAACTTCAGCGAAGGTAGAGGTTGAAACGACCATTGATAAAATTACTAATAAGGCAAGCCTGCATTTTGTTATTTGGGAAGGTCAAAAAGTTAGAATCAAGCGAATTAATATTAATGGGAATGAATTTTTTAAAAATAAGAAAATTTTGAAAATTATTAAGGCACGAAAGAAATCTCTTTTTAATTCGGGATATTATAAGGAAGAAGTTCTCAATAAAGATATTGAGCGCATTGCCTCATTTTACGAACAACAGGGATTTATTGATGTTAAAGTTAATCACTCTATTGAAGAATTATCAGGAGGATATGTTCGCGTGAATATTGAGATTTATGAAGGAAAACAGTATTCTGTTGGGAGTGTTGTGATCACCGGTAATAGTGTGATAGAAGAGTGGGAAATTTTTAAAATAATGAAAGAGATTAAAGAAGGGGATGTTTTCAGTCGAGAAAAATTAACAGTGGATGTCGCGAATATTCGCACGCTTTACTTTGATCGAGGCTATATTTTTGCTAACGTACGTGAATCAGCGTCGCTTGATCCGTCAAGTGGAAAGGTAGGGGTTAAAATTGATATTTTAGAAGGAGGATTGGCTTATATTGATCGAGTGAAGATTCAGGGAAATACGCGCACGCGTGATGCTGTTATTCGACGAGAGTTGCGCATGCGTCCCGGAGATCGTTTTGACGGTACTAAGTTAAGACGAAGTAAAGAGCGTTTAAATAATTTAGGATATTTTGAAGACGTGAGTTTTGATATTGAAGATACGGACAGACCGGACCGCAAGGATTTAGTTGTTCAGGTTAAGGAAGCAAAAACAGGAAGTTTTAGCTTCGGTGGAGGGTTTAGCACGGTAGATCAAATTGTTGGATTTATTGAAGTTAGCCAGAGAAATTTTGATATTACAAATTGGCCGACATTTACCGGAGGAGGTCAAAATCTCCAGATTCGAGCTGAGACAGGGTCAATAAAAAATAACTTACTATTAAGTTTTACCGAACCATGGATTTATGATTATCCTGTTTCAGGGGGTTTTGATCTTTTTAAGAAGAGTCGGAACCGTGAACGTAACGTAGGTTATGCGTATGATGAAGACCGTGTTGGAGGAAATATTCGTTTCGGTAAGCAGATTTCAGAGTATACTTCAGGAAGTGTTTTTTATAAGTTTGAGGAAGTTACAATTGAGAATGTTGAGGATAATGTTTCGGCCGATTTATTATCTGAAGTTGGAACCAATACTGTAAGTCAGCTAGGTTTTGCTATGACGCGAGATTCTCGAGACAGTGTTTTTAGCCCAACAAAAGGTTTTGTGGTTACTGGAAATATTGATGTGGCAGGGAGTGTCCTGGGAGGAAATAAGGATTTTTACCGAACACAAGTAAGGGCGAGTTATTATATTCCTTTAAAATTTAAGTCAGTATTAGAGTTGCGAGCGCGAGCCGGCATTGTTGATGCCTTTGGAGATTCAAAAAAAGTCCCTATTTTTGAACGGTTTTTTTCTGGTGGAGCCAGAAGCATCCGAGGATATGATGAGCGTCAGGTTGGTCCTCTTGACGCAAGTACTAAAGGTCCTATTGGAGGAGAGAGTCTTTTGGTTGCGAATGTGGAATACACAATTCCACTTATTGAATTTATTAAATTAGCAGCCTTTTTTGATACGGGTAATGTTTGGGCATCCGCAAATGATTTTGGTTCGGGAAATTTTAAATCAGGGATGGGTTTGGGAGTTCGCGTGAAAACTCCTATTGGCCCTGTAAACCTTGATTATGGCTATCCTTTAAGTGATGAACCGGGAGAAGAATCTCGAAGTGGAAAATTTTATTTTAGTGTAAGTAGGGGATTTTAAAAAATGGAGAAAAAAATGAAAAATTTAAAAGTGTTTTTGTTGACAGTGTTAATGAGTATTTTCGTAACAACAGGGGCTCACGCTGAAGGGAAAATTGGTTTTGTGGATTTAAGCAGGTTGTTTGATGAGTATTACAAAACAAAGGCTTATGACAAAGTATTAGAAGGGCAGCAGAAAGATTTTGAGAAAACAAGAAATATACAAATTGAGACTATTCGGGAATCGCAGGGGAAATTAGGATTATTGACAGATGAAAAAAAATCTGATCTTGAACAAGAAATTGAAAAGCAGAAAAAAGGTTTGATGGAATTTGATCGTCAAAAAAAGGCAGACTTGACTAAAGAACGTAATGAAAAAATTAGAGAAATTTTACTTGAAATTGAAAAAGTTGTTAGTGATTTTGCTGAAAAAGAAGGCTATTCAATTATTTTGAATGACCGTGTCCTTATTTACGGAACACCAAGTTACGATATTAGTGAGACGATTCTTAAGCTCCTTAATGCCAACCAACCTAAGGCTGAGTAAAAGTTAAATGAGGAAAACCTTAGCTGAAATAGCAAGCCTTATTAAGGGTGAGGTTGTTGGTGACAAAAATTTTGTTGTAACAGGAGTAAGCGGCATTCGAGAAGCAAAAGAAGGGGATCTGACGTTTATTGCTGATCCTAAATATATTTCGTCTGCTAAAGAAACAAAAGCCTCTGTAATCATTATTTCCAGAGAGATGGATGTTCCTGGAAAATTTGTTATCCGTACGGATAACCCTTCCCTTGCTTTTACACAAGTTCTTACATTAATTTCTGAAGATGAAAATTTTTGTCGAAAAGGGATTCATAAAACGGCAGTTATTGCCCCAGATGCCGTTCTTGGAAAAAACGTTGCTATTGGTCCTCATGTGGTCATTGAAAGTCAAGCAAAGATAGGTAATAATACGGTTATTTATAGTGGAACTTTTGTTGGAAATAAGACGATTATTGGTAGGGATTGTTTGATATATCCGAACGTTACTCTTCGAGAGTGTATAATGATTGGAAATGACGTTATTGTTCATAGTGGTACGGTTATTGGTTCAGATGGGTTTGGTTTTATAAAAATTAATGGGGTTCATAAAAAAATCCCTCAGGTTGGAACAGTTATTATTGAAGATGATGTAGAGATTGGATCAAATGTAACTATTGATCGGGCCCGTTTTAATAAGACGATTATTGGACAAGGAACAAAAATTGATAATCTCGTTCAAATCGCGCATAATGTTGTGATTGGTAAAAACTGTATTATTATTTCTCAAGTAGGAATTTCCGGAACCGTAACTATTGAAGATGAGGTAGTTTTAGCGGGGCAGGCTGGTGTAGGAGGCCATTTGACGATTAGTAAGGGAGCTATTGTTACTGCCCAGGCGGCTGTGATGAAATCTATCCCTCCGTCAGAAAAAGTTTCAGGTTCTCCAGCCAGGCCCTATATGGAAGCCAAAAGGGCTTTGGCAACAATGCAAAAATTACCACAATATGTAAAAAAAATTAAAGAATTAGAAAAAAGGGTAGAAGCATTTGAGGCTAAAACAAAAAACAATTAAACAAGAGTTTTCTATTTCCGGAGTGGGGCTACACACAGGATGTGAGGTAGATATAACTTTTAAACCGGCGGAAGAGAATACAGGTATTAGTTTTGTTCGTATTGATTTTCCAGATAAACCGGTTATTAAAGTTTGTCAGGAGAATTTATGTGCTCAAGGAAACGCACTACGGTGTACTTCTATTGGTGTTGGAGAGAAGGTTATTCATACTGTGGAACATTTGTTGGGGGCATTATGTGGGATCGGAATAACAAATTTGACTATTGAAATTAATGCTGGAGAAGTTCCCGGTTTGGATGGGAGCGGAATTGAATTTTTAAACGCGGTTAAGGATGCCGGGATTGTTGAGCAAGAGGCTGAAGCCGAATTTTTTAAAATTCAGGAGCCTATTGGTGTGCAAGAGAATGGATGTTCTATTTATGTGGTTCCTTCGGATGAATTTAAAATTTCGTATGTATTAGATTATGATCATCCGCAATTGAAATCTCAATTTTTTAGTTCACTTATCACGGAAGAAATATTTACTAAAGAAATAGCGCCGTGTCGGACGTTTTGTCTGGAAAGTGAGGCTAAAGAATTACAGGCTAAAGGTTTAGGTAAAGGGGCAAACTATACAAATACTCTTGTTGTCGGGGCTGAAGGGGTTAAGGAAAATACATTGAGGTTTTCTGATGAGTGCGCAAGGCATAAGGTGCTGGATTTTATTGGAGACTTATATGCACTTGGTATACCGATTCGTGGGCACATTTTTGCGGTTAAAAGTGGACATGGATTAAATATTCGGTTGCTTAAAAAAATTGATCAGCAAAGAAAGAAATATAAACAGAAACGGAGAGATTTTGTGCTGGAAGGAAAAAAAGAGATTGATATTGGTAGCATCATGCAAATTCTGCCGCATCGTTACCCTTTTTTATTAGTTGATCGTGTTATTGAATTGGAGCGGGGAAAAAAGGCTGTGGGATTGAAAAATGTCACTATTAATGATGATTTTTTTAAGGGGCATTTTCCAACCCGTCCGGTAATGCCTGGTGTCTTGATGGTAGAGGCAATGGCACAGACTGCCGGCGTGGTAATATTGACGAATGAGGCTCATCGTGGTAAAGTGGCTTTTTTTATGGCTGTTAATAAGGTCAAGTTTCGTAAAGTAGTTAGTCCTGGAGATCAGTTGATCATGGAAGTTGAGGTTACAAAAGATAAATCTCGTGTCGCGCAGGCTTTTGGGATTGCTAAAGTAGGTGGAGTGATCGTTACAGAGGCAGAAATGACTTTTTCATTTGCGGATGCGTCTTACTTAGACGCTTAGTAAGGGCCCAATATTTTGTACCTTGAATTTATTGGTTATTTTGTTTAAAAAGACAGTATTTTTGATATTATAATTGTATCGGAATCGGAATTTTATTTTTCGATACAGAAGGGGTGTGGGGGAAATTGTCCCCCATGCTTTTGGGGGTGCTCAGCGAACAGTAGTGAGTGCCGAAGAGGGACGAGTCCCTCTAGCGGAAAAAATAGTGCCGAGTAGAGCTAGTGGAACAACCATCTTAACATGACGGATACTGAGCCCATATCATTGTTCATTGCTACGTTGCACCGACTTGAAAGACTAGCTATTCCTGCATCGGCGGCGCCTTGTACTGAATAACGCTATGAACTCATTGTCCATCATTTTAGGATGGTTGTTCCACTAGGTCTATTTTTAAATATATGGAAAATATTAACATTCATAAAACAGCCATTATTCATCCGGGAGCGACAATATCATCCGGTGTAAATATTGGCCCCTATTCCGTGATTGAAGGGGGGGTTACTCTTGGAGATAATGTTCGCGTGGGCAGCCATTGCGTGATTACAGGGCAGACTACTATAGGACGTAATTGTAAAATTTATACGGGAGCTGTGATTGGCAGTGCTCCACAGGATAAAAAGCATTCCGCGGATGACAATGTTTTCTTAAATATTGGTGAAAATAATGTTATTCGAGAATATGTCACCATGAATTCCGGGACATCTGAAGGTGGCGGGAAGACAGTTGTTGGCAATGATAATCTCATTATGGCTTACGCGCATGTGGCGCATGACTGTGTGATTGGAAATAATTGTGTTATGGCCAATGCCGCAACACTTGGAGGACATGTGACTATAGAAGATAACGCGGTTATCGGTGGGTTTAGTGCTGTTCATCAATTTACGCGAATAGGCCGTTTAGCGATTATTGGGGGATGCTCCAAAGTGGTTCAGGATGTTCCTCCTTTTTCGATGTGTGACGGACATCCGGCAAAAGTAGTGACCATTAATTCGGTTGGGCTAAAGCGCGCTGAAGTCTCAGCAGAGTCTACAAAATCTTTAAAGAAAGCGGCAAAAATATTATTTCGATCGGGTCTTGCGCGTAAACATGCTCTAGAAAAAGTAGCCGCAGAGATTGAACCAAGTGCGGAATTAGAACATCTTATTTTTTTTCTTAAAACCTCGGAACGTGGGGTTTGTGGATGATATAACATATGCAGCGCAAACTTCTCGGACTCATCGCCGGTAACGGCAAATTCCCTTTCCTTTTTGCTCAAGAAGCCAAAAAACAAAAGTTTAAAATAATCTCTGCCGGGATCCAGGGAGACACCTCTTTTTTTTTAAGATTTTTTGTGGATAAATTTTTTCTTTTTCAGGTTGGAGAACTAAAAAAACTTTTTGTGTATTTTAAAGAAGAGGGTGTTCAGCAAGTTATTATGGCGGGGCAAGTTAATCAAGATAACCTTTTTGATCCTGCTGTTAAGTTTGATGAGGAGTTCCAACAACTTTTTGAAGCAATTAAAGACCGTAAAGCGGATACCATATTTTCTGCGCTAGCAGATAAGCTTAAAGATCAGGGGATTGAATTGGTTGACTCTACTTTTCTTTTGAAGAAATATTTAGCCCTCAAAGGAACTATTACTAAACGGGGTCCGACATTGAGCGAGTTAGATGATATTAATTTCGGACGTGATATTGCCAAGGCGATGGGGAAAATTGATGTAGGGCAAACGGTAGTTGTAAAAGACAAGGCTATTGTAGCCATTGAAGCCATGGAAGGGACGGATTGTACTATTTATCGTGGAGGATCTATTGCCAGAGAAGGGGCAGTGGTTGTGAAAATGAGTAAGCCTGATCAGGATTTACGATTTGATGTTCCTGTTATAGGCCCCCGCACCATTCGCACTATGATGAAATGCCGCGCGAAATGTCTTGGAGTTGAAGCAGGAAAAACGCTTCTCATTGATCAAAATACCATACTGAAACTGGCTAATAAGGCAGGCATTTGTATTGTAGCTACTTAGTGTCCCCTGAAAAATTGCTTTTAGAACGGCTTCATGGCTTATCAGTTTCA
>CAZIRV010000004.1:0-36488 GCA_964541845.1 uncultured Planctomycetales bacterium | reverse complement strand
ACCTGCCGCACTTGTATCAATCTTAACCCCTGAAGACGCCACCTCATTATGATGATCACTTTCAGCTACGGTTAACTTCATATAGCGCGTGGCATCCGTGGTCGAACCATCAATAGTAACCCCAGCTGTAAATGTTGAATCATTATATGCCTCCCCTATACGTTGTTCATCAGCCGCAACTAAATCGCCACCTTCTCCATCTTCCCATGCCTGAAGAGTTGCATAGGCGCGTTTGATGGTGGCTTGACTGACTCCAGCAAAGGAAGGATCATTTGCTGCTCCAAAGGTATGTTTAATAACATTAAAGAGAGTCGCCGTATTGATAGAAGTAACTAAATAAGTTTCAGGTGTAGCCTGTTCATCTGTCAAAACATCTCCCACCTGAAGATTACTTGTTCCAGAAGTCAATATCGTGTAAGGTCCCGATCCGCTAACACCCACAATATCCACATTCACGGCCGCCTTCGTTCCGATTGACGTCTTAACCTCTGTAACCGCAAAGGCTTGAGTGGTGAATAGTAAAAATACCAATATCGTAAGGGCGAAAAATAAGGTACCTGGCACCCAAAATGGCACCCAAAAAAACAAATTATTAAATTTATTAAGTGTCCCTTTTGGGTGCCTGGCACCTATACATATTAAATTAAATATATTTCTCATGATATCCCCTCCTCAATTAGGCTGTACATGTTTTTATCCTACATAAATCATACCATGCCTTATATATAAAGTTGTCACACCCATCTCAAGAAATTGTCAAGAAATTGTCAAGATATAGTGCAGGACAGGGGTTCTGCAACACCGAACACATGATGTGGGCTTATCGAGAAAAAACACCTGCATGTCGCAAAACTTTTGCACTGCACTATAGGATGTGTCCCTACTTTTATTTTTTAAATTTATAACCGATACGATGAATGGTAATAATATGCTGCGGATGCCCGGGGTCTTTTTCGAGTTTTTCGCGAAGTTTCCAGATGTGGGTGTCTACAGTGCGGGTGGTGACTTCGTCACTCCAAATTTCACCTAATATAGTATGCCGACTGACAGGCTGACCTTCACTGGTAATGAGAAGTTTGAGGATGGTGAATTCGGCAGGGGTTAATTTGATTTCTTCCCTGCATTTAAATACCTGATATTTTTTGAAATCAACGGTTACATTACCGAAGGCATAGGTATCGGGCATATGTCCTTGCGCCCCCACCAATGATCTGCGTAGGACAGCTTTGACGCGCACCATTAACTCTCTGGGACTAAAGGGTTTAGTGACGTAATCATCGGCGCCTAATTCCAGACCAAGAATTTTATCGGCTTCTTCACCGCGGGAACTCAGGATAATAATAGGAATATCTACCTTATCTGACTTCAATTGTTTACAAACCTCAAACCCATTAAGCTTAGGAAGCGTGATATCCAAAATGATCAAATCAGGGCTTTCGTTCCTTGCCTTGCTCAGCCCTTCTTCCCCATCAGAAGCTTCTACGGCTTCATAGCCTTCCATTTGAAGGTTATCAACCAATCCCTGGCGGATATTTTTATCGTCTTCAACTATAAGTAGTTTTAACATAGTTTAAAGGGGGCGTTCATTTTTTTAAATATTAAACTAAATTTACTCCCCTTCCCCTCTTGGCTTTCCACTTCAACCTTTCCCTTATGTGCTGTCATTGTTGCTTTTACCAGGGTCAATCCTAAACCAGTGCCTTCGACGCCCTGAAGTCCTCCTGTTTTTTTTAATGCCCGATAAAATTTCTGAAATATTTTTTTCTGTTCGGATCCTGGAATGCCAATTCCCTGATCAGCCACTTCAATAATAATATTATTGACATAGACAAATTTAGAACCTGACCCCGCAGATTTAACTTTAACTTGAATTTCTTTATCCACAGGAGAATATTTATCGGCATTGGTAAGTAAATTCATCACCGCCTGACTAATGGCATGAACATCCGCTTTCACAAAAAAAATTTTTTCCGGAATTTCTGCGCTAATCCGTCTATTTTGCGTTTGTATTTGAAACCGCTCAACACTTTCCTTGACAATATTACCGATGTCAACAATTTCAAAATTGTATTTCATTCTCCCTTTTTCAATGCGTGTAAAATCCAAAATACTATTGGCTAAATCTGTAAGCTTATGACTTTCATCACTAATAATTTTATAATATTTTCGTTTTTTTTCCTCACTAGGCAAATGCCCCTCTTCAAGCATTTCAGAAAACATACGAATAGATGTTAGAGGTTTCCGGATATCGTGGGACAACTGGGACACAAAAGCACTTTTGAGCTTAGCCTGACGCCATTCCTGAGCCAATGCCCAAAGGGTATAGGAACTGCCGCTTAAAATAGACACTGCCGCAAAAATGATAATAGCAATGTACGCAAAAATTTTCTGTCTCTTTTCCTCTAATTGAGCAAAAATAACAGGATAACGCTCATAAACCGCAATTGTGTATGGAAAATCTTCAAGAGGTCTTAAAAAAACAGGAGAGGAAAAAAGGGTACTGTTCTCTTTTCGTCCTTTCCCTACAAAATTTCCACTTTTGTCCAATATTCCTACTTCATCCTGAAATAAAGCGGCTTGTTTAAGAAGAAGAGATTTAAGCCCCTGTTCCTGATTTAAAAAAAGCTCATTAAAATTTGCCTCTGCAATCGCTGATTTAATCTCACTGGCCACAATATCGGCCATGGCCTTATATTTCTGAAGCATGTGTTTTTCAATGATAGATTTTTCATTACGAACAGACAACAAGCCAAAATAGGCCAAAAAAGAAGTGGGGATAAGAATGGTTAAAAGGAATATAAAAATTATTTTGATTTTCATACAGGAAACGTACAGAAAATGTGGAAACAGGAACAATCCCTTTTTCCTCATTCCCTTTTATCGCATTTCAGGACCGATTCTATTTTCTTGTTCGGCTAAAAGTATCCACTGCCTAACCTGAGAGGCTTCTTCACCTTTAGGATGAAGTTCAAGATATTTTTTATAGTGCTTAATAGCTGCAAGATTTTTATTAAGTTTATCATCATAAAGAATCGCTAAATTGTAATGCACGTCAGGGTCATCGGGGTTGATGCGAAGACATTTAAGATACTCCCGTTCACTATCTTCGTACATTCCATTTTTATCGAACACAACGGCCAGATTATAGTGCATGTCAAGGCGTTCTTTGTCTGTTTTTTGTTCAATCGTGTTAATTTTCTTGTCCGCGATTTCTCGCGCTTTTTCCAATATATTTTCAGCTTGCTTGGCAAGCTTAGCTTCTGTGGAAAATTTATCAATTTTTAATTCTTCAATCTGCTCTTCTTGTTGGATTTGCGCGGAAAACCGCGTTTGTAATTCTTTGTCCAACTCCTGTTCGTGCGTTCGCGTTATTAAGAGTTGCTGTTCCAACTCTTCAATTTTTCCCCGGCTCGCTTTAGCCTCAAGCATAACACGCTCTAAATTATCTCTGAAATTTACCTTTTCAATCTTTAATTTTTCTTCACGATCCTGAAAATCTGTCTGAATGCTGTTGAATTCATTGTTAACTTTTCGCAATTGAATCTTTAAATCCTGATTTTCAATTGCCCTTTGCTCAAAAACTTCTTTCAGTTTTGCCAAACGCGCCTCTAAATCCTGTTTCTCCACAGTTAGGTCTTTATTTTTCTGAAGCTGTTCTTTAAACTCCTTTTCTTCTCTCACAAATTTTTCTTCATAAAGGTTTTCTTGTCCCGCACTCTGGAGCCGTCGAACATGGAGGATTAGAACATTTCGCTCATTTTTCAATACCATATATTTTTGTTGCTCCTGCTGAATTTTTTTCCGCAACTCAATATTTTTCTGAACAACATCCTCGTAAGTAAATATCCTTTGTTCAGCATAACCATCGTTCGCTAAAACAAACAGAAACAAAAAAATCAGAAAAGAAGTCAAACCTTGGCCCCTTTTCTTTCCTTTCTTTTTTCTTTTCATTTCCGTATCCCTTTAATTTTCTTTTCCTTATCCCGTTCTAACAAAAATTTTTTGTCTCCGCGGATAATCCTCGGGGTTAAAAAAACAATCGTTTCGGTACGTTGAATAACGTTAGATTCATTGCTAAAAAGTCTTCCCAAAACCGGCACTTCAGATAATTTTGGAATTTTATTAACTGATTTTGTTTTAGAATCTTTAATCATTCCGGCGATAATAATAGTGGTTCCATCCTTCACTGTCACTGTTGTCTCGGCATTAGATGTTTCCACAACCGGCACCCGTTGATCCGAGGCTTCCGATGGGAAAAAAGATGTGATGGAGCTTACTTCCGGAGCCACAACCATGCTAATATAGTTATCTTTATTAATTTTTGGCGTAACCGTTAATTTTACCCCGACATCCACAAAGGTAAACTGAGTTGATTGTGTTGTGGCCGCATTCGTCGTCGTGGTAATGGTTTCTGAATAAGGCTGCGTGGTCACAACATTGATGGTGGCCTCCTTTCCTTCATCAACCGCGATATGCGGATTGGAAAGAATCTTTGTTTCTCCAACCGTCGAAAGCAATTCCAAAACCGCGCTCAAGTTGCCACTGGTAACACTTGAAAACGTAAGTTTTCCCGTCGTAGTTAAGCTTAACGGCATAGCCACTGCGGGGGTAATATCAAAATTTCGATCATTTGTCCCCCTAACTTTAATCAGCTTGCTCCAGTTAACCCCCCATTTAAATGCGTCAGAAAGCGTCACTTGAACTATTTTTGCCTCAATAAAAACCTCTCTGGTTTTGCGGTCAAAGGCATTAATAATAGTCTCTATTTTTTTCATTTGATGAGGAAGATCAGTTATTACTAAACTATTGGTCCGTTTATCCGTTCGCATTGATCCAATACCAACCGTTAATGCTTCAGCTACTTCATCCTGAATATCCTCGAGAACTGCGTACTGCAATTCGAAAACACGCGTTTCTGTCGGCAACACGCGGTTGACCGTTTCCATATCCGATTTCTTCATCACTTCCCGCATTTCTTTAATCTTATCAGGAGTGTCGACTAAAACAATCATCCCTGTATCATCATCAAAAACAATTTTTCCAACATCACTTTTAATATTTCCTAAGATAGTCCCGACTTTTTGTGCTGAGGCGTATTTCAACTGATAAATCGCTGTCTGGCGTTGATCCCAAAAGTCAACACCTTGCGTCTTCCTGTAAGTATCATTATATAACACTTTAATCACGTTTCCCTGAACCTCATAAGCCAAATCATTTAAAGATAAAAGAATTTCAAAGGCATTGCCTATAGTGACACCATCAATAAGCAGATCTACCGGACCACTAATGCCTTTGGCCATCATAACATTTAGCTTTCCTTCAATCGCCAAAAATTTCAAAACATCCACAATATCCATTCCGCGAAGATCAACTGAAATTTTATTCTTTAACCCCGGGAATTTATAGTCAAAAATTGATGCCGCATTTACAGGGACTACAAATAATAAAATGATAAATATAAAGAGAATTCCCCTCCTCATAACTCCATCTCCTGATCTTTATACTTAATAATCACTAAATCTTTTTCAATTTTTTTTATCCGCACATCACTTGCCCCTATCCTTTGCCCCTGCCGCACAAAATAAGTATCATTATCTTTATCACTGCGAATCAATGCCTTTGGAATTTTCCCCCAGGAGATTCCTACCAATTTTAAATCCCGCGCTAAATCAGATATTTTTATTTTCAGCGGCTCACTTTTAGGTTTCACCAATTTCTTAGATTTAATAATGACTTTTTCTTTTTTTGCCGACATAAATGGGCTGAAAATATCCCGTTTATCAACCATCTCTTGATAAAATTTAATCGGCGAAAATTTTTCAATGCTTTTTTCTGAATCTTTCTGAAATTGAATTTTAGAAACAGCAAAAATCATATCCTCCACGTCCAATCGTTTGTTAACCCCTGAATAAATAACCGCTATAATCAACCCTCCTAAACCAACCATTAAAATTTTATTTATTAATCTAGGAGAAAAATGCTGTAACCTGAGAGAAGAACGGGATAATGTTGGAGAACCCCTATCAAGAAAATTTTCTTGATTTGATTTCGACCCAGCAAAGAACTGTTTTATCTTATTTAAAAAAAGGCGCTTGCTGATAGTCTCTTTATGTGTACTAATCATAGTTTATATATAAAAAAACTTTAAACGCAAGGGTGAAGCTGCGTTCCGGCCTATCGGCAGACAGATTCACCATTTTTATTCGGGCGATTAAATAAAAACCCCTCTACAACAACTATTTATATACTTATAATATATATATATATAATTATTGTAAATAAAGTTCTAATATTTCTTTATTTATTCTAATTCATTTTTTTCCTGAATACTTTTTTCAAGTTGATCGACTGCCACGCGTGACTCTTCATAACTAACTTGAAACAGCTCGGCATAAATCTGAATGGCCGTTTCTTTTTCTCCAGCTAAAATACAGTGCCGAACATCAAACATGGTTAATTTTTTGCAGGACGGGGGGCTAACCCTACCTAAAAAAACGCGCAAAAATTTAGCCCATCGTGAATGAAGAAAAATATAGATACCGACACCTAACACTATTAGTAAATAGACTCTACTCATTTTCCCCCAAACATTCTTTTATCTTTGCAATTAACGCGGGAATATTAACCGGCTTAACAAAATAGCCTTTCACCCCTTCTAATTTGAAAACGTCTTCCATGGTTTCGTTCGCTGTCAACATAACCACTGGTGTTGTTTCAAATCCCTGGATGGATTTTAACTCCGCCATAAATTCGTATCCATTCATTTTTGGCATCTGGACATCCAAAATAATTAGATCCGGATTCTCCATTTCCATCTGTTTAAGCCCCTCATCCCCATCATGGGCCACAATAACCTCATAGCTCTGCTCCACAAGACCAAACTTCACCAGTGTCAAATTTACTCTCTCATCATCAACAATCAATATCTTATACGCCATAAATCCTCCCTTTAAAATTATTTATCAAGAAGCCCTTGTATTTTCTAAATTTTCTTTGTATCATATCAATTATGCCGTTTAAAGATACAATGAATAAAATTCGTTACTGGGACAATCTTACCGCGAAATGGCTTATGCGCCATTTTTATTTTATGTTTTTTCAGATTGTTCTGTTTATTATTTTTCTTTTCTGGTTCGTTAACCTATTTAAGGTTATTGATACTCACGTAGAGGTTCCTCAAACAGCCCTTATCGAACGAATTCTCATGACCCAATCAACCAACACAACCATTATTGTTTTTCTTCTTCTTCTCAATTCCTTCTGGATGCTCTATATTTTTAACGGCCTTCAGTGCGCAAACACCCTTCTCAAAGAAATGAATTATAATTTCATCCGATTCCGTAGTCGACATAATAAAAATACAAAATAAACTGCCTCGGGTAAGCCCACGAGGTATTGATCTAAGCGTTTACAAACGAGGCAAGCCTCGGGGAATTAAACCCAGTTTAAAGATTGGCAGAATATTTTTTTTGGCCAATCTCTTAATTAAAAATATTCCTCATACAATTCTCCCGCTCTCTGAAAAATACGCTTAACCCATCGTGTGTGTTCCTCACAAGAAACCGCATAACCCAAAGTGTTTTTAAACCTGTGTTGGGCTAGTCCAATAGCTGAAGCAAATAGTGCGGCTTCACTGAAATCATTTAATCCCTCAAGATTTACGCCTCCTAAGCGTACCGATTGATTCATTTCATGCGAGAACCTTTCAATAAGACCGGGCAAAAAAGCCCCGCCGCCTATTATCGCAACCCCTCCATCCATCTCATGGCCTAAACCGGCGTTTTCAATACTTTCCTGAACCTTTTTTATAAAATACACTGCTTTCCGTTCAACGGATTGATCAATGACTTCGCGTCTAACCGGAACATAAGCTTGATTTTTTTTTACCAGGATTTCTTCTTCAGGATGACCCCTTTTCCTAAAGGTACTATCTCCTTTAATCTCCGCGTAAGACTTTTTAATATCTTCAGCTAATTCAAATGAAAGACTTAATTCTTGTGCTATACTCCTTGTAAAATCATTACCCCCAAATGGAATTTTATCAAAATACTTCAAACGCCCCTCTTTAAAAATCAAAAGGTCGGTTCCTGAAGCTCCTATATCAATTAAGACGCTCCCTTTTTCCATCTGCTCTTCACTTAAAACCACAGTCGCAGCCGCGTAAACACTAAAAAAAATGTTAGCCGCATCGTAGCCTGCCTGGCCAACCGCCCGAACAATATTATTTAAACAACTCGCGTTGGCTAAAATTATTAACGAATTTAATCCGAGCTTTCGCGCGTAAAGCCCTCCGGGATTTAAACTTGTTCCTGCATCATCAATACTATAACATTGTGGAATACTATGTAAAATCTCTTCTTCCATCTGGATGCCCAACAATTGGGCATGTGTATTTATTTTCTTAATGTCTCGCTGAGCAATAACTTTATTCCCTCTTTCGGTTAACGGAATGACTGTATTGGTATTACGGAAATTCACCAATCCACCCCCAATTCCAATCTGTAATTCCTTTAGGCGTATCCCTGTTTTTTTAGATAAATTTCCAACTGTGTTATGAATACAATCGACTAATTCTTCTAACTCACTCACACCTCGCGCGTTAAACCCTTGCGCTTTATGGACACAGGTTTCCACCAATTCAAAAGTCATGGCATCACGGATTTTAATAATTCCCGCTTTAATTTGCCGTGCTCCTATGTCCAATCCACAATAATATTTTTGTTTAAACATAATTCAAATTGGTGGAACAGGCATGCCTGAACCTTTAATTCCTCTTTACAATCGGTTCTTTAAATCGTATATCAATATATTTCACTTCTTTTGAACTCATTTTTGATTGCGTTAAAACAACACCCAATTTTCTTAATTTAGAGGCTATCTTGTCGCGATCAACAATCACAACCAACTTATTGGATAATATAACGCGTATCTTTGATAAACTTTCCAGATTCACACGATTGATACGATAACCTGCTAACATCCGCTCCTTCTGAAAGGCCTCAATAACTCCTAACGCGATAAAAACACCTTTTTTTCTTAAAGGAACCCCAAGAATGACTCTTCTGTTATTCCGCCTTATACCGGAAAGAAAAGGTAATTTCTTGTTCCGCTTACTACTTGTGGAAAGAACAATCCCTTTGGAATCCAGTGTAAGAATTTTTCCATCATAATCCATTTGGACAAAAGGGCGGCGTTCTCGGGCAGAAACGATAATCTGGTCAGGGAAACGCCTCATAATTCTTAACCGCGTAATTTGCGGATACCTCCGCTGAATTTTTTTTTGAATTTCTTTGAGATCAACTGAAAAAATATTTTCTCCTTTTAGTTTGGTTAATTCACGCTTATTAATAAACTGCAAGGCATCATCGTATTCGATAACTTTAATTCTAAAACAGGGGGATCGTGTTAGAAATCCGCTAAGTCCCTTATAAACTGCAAACCCTATCATGGACGCAAAAAAAATAATCAAAAAAACGCGTATCATAATCGGAGGAATTTGTATTTTTATTTTCTTTCTTCGCGCCATAAGATTAAATTTACGTAGGGACAGGGGTCAGTCCTGTCCCTATATTCATCATCACCAATTGTCGGCATAGCTGCTGAAAATCCATTCCTGTGTGTTGAGCCGCCATGGGTAACAGGCTGGTTTCTGTAAATCCCGGAATAGTATTAATTTCCAAAACATAGGGAATTCCCTCTTCACTGAGGATAAAATCAACCCGCGAAAAATCTTTGCACCCTACAATGTTATGAACGCTCAAAGCAATCTCCTGGAGAACAGAAGCTGTTTTATCCAAAATTTTTGCCGGAACAATATAATCTGTCATGCCTTTATTATATTTCGCCGTAAAATCAAAAAACTCCTTTTCCGGACAAATTTCAATCACCGGTAATGGAATTTTCCCAAGAATACCCACGGTTAATTCCCGCCCTTTAATATATTCTTCACATAAAACTTCTGTTCCATATTGGCGCGCCGTTTTAATCGCCGCTTCCCATTCTTCTGTTTTTCTCACCAAACTAATGCCGATACTCGACCCTTCATAAATGGGTTTCACCACACAAGGTAAGGGTAAAAGGGGACAGCAAACTTTTTTAAACCCATTTTTTTTATAAAAAAGGTTGCTGTCCCCTTTTACAAACCTTGGAACAGCAATCCCATTATTTTTTAATAATATCTTTGTGTCAATTTTATTAATAGCCAGCCGGCTTGCCTCAACCCCTGATCCCGTATAAGGGATGCCGGATTTTTCCAAAATAGTTTGAATAGTTCCGTCCTCACCTAATTGACCATGGAGCGCTATAAAAGCAAGTTCTATATCTGCTTTTAAAATTTGTGCTAAAATTTTATTTTCATCGCGTTCAGTAATATCGATAGCCACAACATCACATCCGGATGCCTTCAAGACTTCATAAACAGCTCGCCCTGATTTAAGCGAAATTGCCCTCTCCGAGGAATACCCCCCCATTAAAACACCTAT
Source organism: uncultured Planctomycetales bacterium (assembly GCA_964541845.1). Taxonomy (GTDB): domain Bacteria; phylum Omnitrophota; class Gorgyraeia; order Zapsychrales; family Zapsychraceae; genus CAZIRV01. Next base: position 26,007 of record CAZIRV010000004.1, on the reverse strand, counting down.
ACAGCGTCCTTTTTTAAACCCATTTTCTTCATAAAAAAGGGCGCTGTCCCCTTTTAATACATCTGTAATATCCCCTGCCCCCAATGTTAAAACAAGATCTTCAGGCTCCACAATATCGACCAAATACGCCTCAACATGTTCTCTTTCAACATAAACAACGGGGCTATCCGTCACTTCTTCAATAGCTTTAACAAGCTTTTGCGAAGTTACCCCTTCAATAGGCTCTTCACTGGCCGCGTAAATATCCGTTACAATAACGTAATCACTCTGACTAAAACCAACAACAAATTCTTTAAAAAGTGCCTGAAGACGGGAATAACGATGCGGCTGAAAAACCGTAATTAAAAGGGGACAGCGCCCTATTTTTTTATTCTTTCTATCTGAAAATAGGGCGCTGTCCCCTTTTAATAATTGTTGGGCTGTTTCAAGCACGGCTTTTATTTCCGTCGGATGATGCGCATAATCATCAATAATTTGAGCGCCATTAACCTTTCCTTTTACCTGAAATCTTCGACGAACAGATCGATATTCTTCCAAACTTTTCTGAATAATATTAAAATCAATAGATAAATCAATCCCCACGCTGATGCAGGCAAGCGCGTTAAGAATATTATGTCTTCCGGGGACATTCAGGTGAATACTTCCCAAATGTTTTCCCTGAAAAATACATTCAAACCGCGTTTCAAACCCTTTAATAACAATATTCCGCGCCACACAATCATTCTCTTCTGAAAACCCATAGGTTACAAAATTTTTTGTACTCTCTTTCATCAAACAGGATAAACGGAAATCATCGCCACACACAAACAACTTACCCTCTTCTTCTGTTTGATTCATAAATTTCCGATATGCGTTAAGAATATTATCCCAATTCTGATAATAATCCACATGTTCAAAATCAATATTTGTAATGACAGAATATTTCGGTTTAAAATACAAAAATGATCCATCACTTTCATCAAGCTCAGCAACAAAATAATTGCCGCTTCCCAACAAGGCGTTATTAGTACTTCCTTCTGTACTGCCCCCTACCGCAACGGTCGGTTTAAAGTCAGCTTTAATTAACAACCTCGCTATCATGGATGATGTTGTTGTTTTTCCATGCGCTCCGGCAACGGTTATCCCGTCATACCCTTTCATCAAATCAACTAAAAGTCGCGCGCGCGGAATGACAGCAATCTGCTTTTTCTTCGCCGCGGAAATTTCAGGATTATTTTTTGAAATAGCCGAAGAAAAAACAACACAATCCGCGTCATTAATATACGAGGCATCATGGCCATAAAATATACGCGCGCCTTCTTTTTGTAATCGTTCCATCATAGCATTCTGACGAATATCCGAACCACTAACCTTACACCCCTTACTCAATAATAGAGAAGCCAATGTCCCCATGCCAATCCCACCGATTCCGATAAAATGATAATATTTTTTCATAATTCTTTTAAAATTCGTTCCCTCTCCCTCCGGGAGAGGGTGAGAGGTGTAGAGGAGGTGTAGGGGACGTTGATTGATTAATTGATTTGAAATTACTATACCCCAAATCAATTAATCAATCAACGTCCCCTACTTCCCATTATATTTATTTATTTTTTAAATAATCCACCCATGCCTTATTTAACTTGTCTATTCCTTTAAAACGCACATAAACTGATTGCATGGTCCAGTCAAATTGATTCCCCTTTTTAAGTTTTCGACAAAAACGAGTAAACCGCATTTCTCCTAACTCTCCAATAAGATATTGAATAATGCTGGCTGCTTCTGTATAAAAAAGATCGACTTTTTCCGGATTCGTACTTCCATTTAAACGTACCTGAGACAACTCCCCGAGGGGAATAAATTTTCCTGATTCAATAAGCTTCTTTACTCTTTGATGCGCCCCCCATCGGCGCCCTTTTTCCTGATACATGGCCACGCCTTCTTCAAACCAATGAGGAACCCTGGCTTTAAACCCAACAAATTCCCGAAAAATAATATGAGCTAATTCATGGGGTAACGTTGAGTCAAAAAAACCATGCGCCGCCGGAAAGGTACGAATCACTTTATCTTTGGGAGAGGCGACTCCATGAGACCACCCCGCAACCCTAAGAGAGGTGACGTAATCATCCGAATTGTCATAAATATAAATGCGTGCCCGGTCCTCCCATGTCCAACTTTTATATCGTACGACCCCTAAATTTTTAGAAATTTCCTGATAATAATCTTCGGCCATATCCGAAACATTTTTTGCGTAATCTTTCGGGGCCTTTTTGTAATAAATAATGAAATGCTGGGATTTAAGCTCTTTCCATTTTGATTTAGCGGCATCAACAAAGGATGCCGCGCAAAAAATATAAAATACAGAAATGATCAAAAAAGCAGCAATAAGTCGAAAGCTTCGCGCTTTAATCATAAAAAATCTCCTTAATGGCTCCTGCTAAACGTGTTGTTGCGTCGGGAAAACGCATATTTGAATTTAAAAAAGTTTTTTTATCTTTATTAATCATTCTAAAAATAGCCGTTTTCAAAACGTCAACGGACAGTTCTTTTTCTTCAATCATATGCGCGGTCCCGGATTCACATAATACCCGGGCATTATATTTCTGATGTCCTCCGGCATGGGGATAGGGAATAAGAACTGCAGGCACTCTTGCCATAATAATTTCTGTAATTGTGACAGCCCCCGCTCTGGAAATCACTAAATCGGCACATTGATACGCTTCTTTAATCTTATCTAAAAATGGGAATAAAGCAACTCGTATTCCCGATTCTTTATACCTTTTTTTCATTTTTTCATACTCTCCTGATCCTGAAATATGAATCACCTGAAAATTGATCTGTTTTTTTAATAAAGGAATCACCTGCATAAAAACAGTGTTAATACGTTCACTCCCTTGGCTTCCCCCCAGAACAAAAAATGTTTTTTTATTTTTTTCCAAATGAAACTCACTATAAACAGACTTTTTAAAACGAGAATTTTCTAACACATTACACGGGCACCCCGTCAAAATTATTTTCCCGGGATTAAAATACTTAGCCCCTTGCGGGAAACTAATAGCAATTTTCTTAACCAATTTCGCTAAAATGGCATTGGCTTTCCCGGGGACAACATTTTGCTCATGAATTAACGTTGGATAACGCAAACTCCACGCGGATAAAACCACCGGGAACGCCCCATATCCTCCAAATCCGGCGACCACGTCCGGTCTCAATTTTCTGAGCATGCAAAAAGCTTTTCTCACAGCTTTAGCCATGGTAATTACAGAAACAAAAAATGCTCCAAAACTCCGAAAACTCAACCCTTTAGCTAAAATATTTTTAAAATCAAAACCACTGGACTGAATTTTCTCTATTGCCAATTTTCCAAAACTTCCGTAAAAAAAAACTTCATGCCCCTCTTTTACAAACTCTCTTGCCGTTTGCAATGCCGGAAACAAATGCCCCCCCGTCCCTCCTGTCGCTAATACTATTTTCACAAATCCTCTATTCTTGATATATTTAATAATAACCCAACGGACATCATATTAAAAATCAACGCGGAACCCCCGTAACTTATAAAGGGGAGAGGTAATCCTTTAGTTGGAAACGCTCCAATACTAACACCAATATTAACAACTGTTTGAAGTCCTAACATCGCTACAATCCCCGTGCCCAGATAATACCCAAAAGGATCATTAGTTCGTTTCACAATGCGTGCCCCCTGGAAAAGAAAAATCATAAATAAAATGATCACCGTTAACGTTCCCAGAAGTCCGCCCTCTTCTCCAATAATGGATAAAATAAAATCCGTATGCGCCGCGGGAAGATAAAACATTTTCTGCACACTTTTCCCTAACCCTACACCAAAGATGCCTCCTGATCCCAAGGCAATTTGAGACTGAGATAATTGAAAGCCTACGCCTTGACTATCTTTCCAGGGATCTAAAAACGCGATAATCCGCCGCATTCGGTAAGGGACTTTCACAACAAGAAAATAAAGCCCTGGTAATGCTAATAGGCCTAATAAACCCAGATGAAAAATTCTCGCTCCGGCGATAAACATCATAATTAAAATAATTGAAGCTGTCAGAACTGAATTTCCTAAATCAGGCTGTTTAACCACTAACAAACATACGGTTCCCAACACAAAAATCAGCGGCAAAAAACCTTCTTTAAAATCTATAATTTTACTCCGTTTTCTTGCCAAAAAATCTGCTGTATAAATCAGAATGGCCAACTTCGCGAGTTCAGAGGGTTGAAAATTAAAGGGCCCAACCTTAAACCATCTTCGCGCTCCAAAGCTGGCCTTTCCTATTCCTGGAATAAGTACTAAAATTAGAAGAAAAATAACCATAACCATCAACGGCTTTGAAATCTTCCTTAGGTTTCGATAGTCAATGCTCATCGCGGAAAACATCAAAATGAATCCAATGCCAAGAAATAGAATATGCCGTTTAAGAAAATAAGAAGCATCCCCTAATTCCTGAAGGGCGTAAACGCCACTGGAACTATAAATCATAATGATGCCGATACTTATTAAAAGCGTGACAACCGCAACAATAGATATTCGAATATTTCGCATGGCAATATTTTATATTATACCAATTCCATTAAATAATAACCAAAATCAATTTTGCTTTTCTCGACGCTTTAACGAGAATAGCAGAGTTAAAAATAGAGCAATTATTTAATGAAATCGGTATTATTTCATACGGGCGGGTTCCAAACACTCCCGCGTGCGTTAATTTATCGGACAGGTTTAGAACCTGTCCCTACAAACCATTAACGATCTCTTTAAATTTCTTTCCCCGTTCTTCAAAATTGGCGAACATATCAAAACTGGCACATAGGGGACTGAAAAGAATGGTATCTCCTGAAACAGACCGTTCTTTAGCCTTAAGCACAGACTCCTGAAGATCGGAACAACATTCTATTGGCACAACTTGCTCAAATGCCTTACACAATTTTTCTTTGGCTTCGCCTATCACAAACATTTTCTTAACCTGTTTATGAACAGTTTCTACTAAGGGAAAAAAATCACTGTTTTTATCTTTTCCCCCACAAATCATAAGCACAGGACCTGGCGTATGGGTTAATGCCCATCGGCCGGATTCTACGGTTGTCGCTTTAGAATCATTAATAAAATCCACGCCATTCAACGCCTTCACCCATTCTAAACGATGTTCAATTCCTTTAAAACTTTGAAACACTTTTTTGCAAATCTCTTCCTTGATTTCCAAAATTCGTGCCACCATCAAAACAGCAGCCTGATTTTCTGTATGCCCATTTGATTCATTAAAATAACAAACTTTAGAACGCATCCTAAGTTTGCACATTCGCTCGTTGTTGGAGTTTAGAACTGCAAAATCATCGAAAGTTTGATTAGCAAAAATTTTTTCTTTCGCTTCAAAATATTCCTGCATATCTCTATGCCGATCAAGGTGATTCTGTGTAAAATTTAACCAGACTGCGATATGCGGACAAAATGCATAGGTGGATTCCAACTGAAAAGAACTTACTTCCAGAACAACAAAATCTTTATCTTCTAAATCCAGGACATACTCTGCGAAAGGTTTTCCAATATTGCCACATAACACCGTCTTATATCCTGCGGATTCTAAAACCTGATGAGTAAGTGTTGATACTGTTGTTTTCCCGTTTGTTCCCGTTATCGCAATAATAGGCTTAGAACAAAATTGTGCGCTAAACTCTATTTCTCCACTAACAGGAATTCCCTGTTCTTCGGCCCATTGAATCGGTGGCGCGTCAAAGTGTACGCCCGGACTTAATACAACCGCATCACTTCCTTCTATAAATTCTTTTGTATGCCCATTAAACTCTATCGCAATTTTATGATCGTCAACCCATTGACGAAATCCTTCAGAAATGCTGTCCGGAGGCCCATATTCAGAAATTTTAACTTGCCCTTTAAGCTGAACGACAAGCCGTGCCAATGCTTGCCCACTGCGCTGAGCGCCAAAAATTGTGATAATTTTTTGAGAGAGGTTCATAAAGCCTTATCTTATCTTGTAACCGTTCATGGCATGTCCCTTTCGAACATAAAATAAACTACCTCGGAGCAAGCCCTCGAGGTATTGACCTAAACATTTACAAACGAGGCAAGCCTCGGGGACTTAAACCCGGTTTAAAGATTGGCAGAACAATTTTTTTAGCCAATCTCTTAATTAAAACATAAATTTTGGTTATACAGTCAAATTTATGCCCGAAAGGGGGATATGCCGTGAACAGTTACCTTATCTTCAACGTTGTCAACGCGACCATTGCCAGGATAATGGCTAAAATCCAAAATCGAATAATAATCTTGGACTCGTTCCAGCCGGATAATTGAAGATGGTGATGAAGAGGAGCCATTTTAAATATGCGTTTCCCACGTATTTTAAATGATCCTACCTGTAAAATGACAGATAACGCCTCGATAACGAAAACGCCTCCAATAATAACCAAAAGTAATTCCTTCTTAATCATAACGGCAATGACACCTAAAGTTCCTCCCAAAGAAAGAGACCCCACATCTCCCATAAACACCGTTGCCGGGTAACAATTAAACCATAAAAATCCCAGACTGGCCCCCATAATGGCTGAACAAAATATGGCAAGCTCTCCAGCTCCGGAAACATAAGGAATAAAAAGGTAATTACTAATAACAAAATGCCCTGTAATATAACTCAAGACGGCCAACGTTAAACTCACAATCAAAACACATCCTATGGCCAAACCATCCAACCCATCGGTAAGATTAACCGCGTTAGACGTTCCGATAACAATAAGAGCCACCAATATGATATAAAAAAAACCAAAATCAATAAGGGTATTTTTTAAAAAAGGAACAGCTAATTGGGTGGATGTATCCGGATTAAAATACACATAGGAACCAACAAAAAATCCCAACATGATTTCCCAAATCAACTTCGTGCGTTTGTTTAATCCACGTTTTCCTTTAACAGTCAACTTTACATAATCATCAATAAAGCCTAATACAGCCAACCAAAGGCATGTTAGAATCGCCAATAAAATATACCGATTAGACAAGTCTGCCCACAATAAAACAGACACTAAAATGCTTCCAACAATAAAAACCCCTCCCATCGTGGGGGTTCCTTCTTTAGAATGCTGAAATTGATCAAGATCGGGGCAATCGGCCCTCTTAGCGATTTCTTTTATTTTAAGATTTTTTAATTGTTGAATAAAAAAAGGTGCAAAAACAACACATAACAAAAATGTGGTTACAGCGGCCATGCCCGCACGAAAAGTAATATACCGAAAAAGGTTAAATCCTGAAAAAACTTCGCGAAATTGTGATAAATAATAAAACATGATTAATTTACTTTTCTTTCCAAACCCGCCCTAATGCGTCAATTTATTGGTCAGGTTTGGAACCTGTCCCTACGATATATTCCACCACACGCTCCATGCGCATACAACGTGAGCCTTTTACCAAAACAATATCTTTCGGTTTAAGGATTTTTTGTAAATTTCGATAAATGGTATGAATTTGTGTGCAATGAAATGTTTTAATGTGTTTATTAAATTTTTTAACCGCTTGCGCGATAAACCGGGCATCCTCTCCTAAAGTCATAACCACATCAATATTGGCCTCTGCTATTTTTTCCCCCACTTCTTGATGCAGATCCCTGGATTGTTCCCCCAGTTCAGCCATATCGGCACACACCGCTATTCTTTGCCCTTTTGTTTGAAAATTCTCTAATGTTTGAATGGCGCTCATAAAAGAAACAGGGTTAGCATTATATGTATCATCAATAACCCAAAATTTTCCAACCCGCTTAATCTCCTGCCGTCCTCCGGAAAATTTGAACATGGAAAGACTTTTAACAATATTATTATAGTTAATTTTATTTATTACTCCACAACAAACGGCCGCCAATGCATTGTAAATATTGTGTTCTACCGGAGTTTTTAAAGAAAATATTTTTCTTTTAAACTTAAAACTAATGGATTTGTTATTCCTATCTACAATTTCATTAATCTGATAATCCGCTTTAGATACAACCGCGTAACTTATTTTTCTTTGTGAAATTTTCTTCATCTCAATTGCTTTTAAATAATAATCATCTTTATTAAAAATAATGTGGCCATTTAGCGCCATGTGTTTAACCAGTTGAAATTTTTCACAAAAAACTCCAGACGGTGTTTTTAACCCTTGCAAATGAGAATGACCAACATTAGTAAATACAACTATTGTGGGGCAGGCAATCTTACCGATCCACTCTATATCCCCCTTTTGATTTGTTCCAAATTCAAGCACAACCATTTGGTATGACGCGTTTAATTGCAAAAGCGTTAAAGGAACCCCATAATGATTATTCTCTGTTTTAAAATTCTTAAGCACTTTATATTTTGTCTTCAATATAGCCGCTATCATGTCCTTTGTGGTTGTCTTGCCCGTGCTTCCCGTAACCGCAATCACCGGGACATTAAATCTCCTCCGATGCCAAGCCGCAATCTGCCCCAATGCCTTCGTCGTGTCCTTAACCCAAACAAACACCGGGTGTTTGTTTGGGTTTTCATCCTTGACCCAAACAAACACCCGGTGTTTGTTTGGGTTTGAAACGATAACGGCTGCTCCTTTTTTTAGGGCTTCTTTTATGAAATCATGCCCATCAAACTTTTCGCCTTTAATGGCAATAAAAACATTTCCCTTTTTAAGTGTTCGGGAATTAATTGATACGCCGGTTATCTTTACGGATGCGTCTTCCCGGCAAGGTCTCTTGCCAACGGCCTTCTTAATTTCTTCTAACGTAAACATTGCTTTATGATTGCCCTTTCATTAAAAGGAATTTTTTGATTTCCTATCACTTGATAAGATTCATGCCCTTTTCCGGTAATAAGAACAATATCGTCCTTTTCTGCCATATCTAATGCCTTTTTGATCGCCTTTTCACGATTTTCTATAATACAATAATTGTCTTTCTCAAACCCCTGGATAATTTCTTCAATAATCACTTGTGGTTTTTCTCCTCGAGGATTATCACTTGTGATAATAGCGACATCTGCTAATTGCTCGGCCACGTGCCCCATAGGGGCTCTTTTGGTTTTATCACGATCTCCGCCACAACCAAAGACAAGAATAATCCTGGATGCGCTTACGCGTTTAATGGACTGCAAAACATTAGCTAAGGCATCTTCCGTATGCGCGTAGTCAATAAATATTGTATAGGGCTGCGAAAAATCTACCCTTTCCAGTCTTCCGGGAACACAGGCAAGATTCTTTATTCCTTTTTGAATAATCTCTAAGTCGACTCCCTCGGCTAAAGATGAAGCTGCCGCGGCAAGAATATTATAAACGTTATACAATCCGATTAACGAAGTTTGAATCTCTATTTCGCCCGAAGAAGAAGTTAAAATAAATAGCGTTTCTTCAATGCTACTCTGAATATTTTTAGCCATAACATCCGCTCGATTTTTTATGCCATAGGTCATTACGTTCCCCACAATTTTATTAATCATACGTTTTCCATGTTCATCATCAATATTCATAATGGCTGTCGCTGTGTGAGAAAGCCCTGTAAACAAATGTGATTTAGCAAAAAAATAATCTTCTTTTGTCTGATGGTAATCCAGATGCTCATCTGTCAAGTTGGTAAAAATTCCTTGCCGAAAATCAATTCCGTCAACCCGTCCTTGATCTAAGGCGTGGGAGGACACCTCCATCAAACTATAGTCCATATTTTCTTCAATCATGGACGCTAAAAATTTTTGATTCTCTAAAAACCCAGGAGTTGTATTTTGTGCAACAAAAATATTTTTTCCAATACGATGATGAATGGTTCCAATAATACCACACTGTTTTTTATTTTCCGCTAAAATAGAATCCAGCAAATAACACACCGTTGTTTTCCCATTGGTGCCGGTAATCCCAATGGAGCCTATTTTTTTGGAGAAGTCTCCATAAAAATGTTTTGTCACATTACGTAAAAATTGATGCGTATCCTCAACAGACAAACAGCACACTAAAAGATTTTCATATTTTTTTCTACTGAAGATTACCCCCGCGCCTTTTTTAATAGCCTCCTCTATAAAATCCTCTCCATCACACTCCCGCCCCTGACAAGCCACAAATAAACTGCCCTGTTCAACTTTTCTGGAATCACAATGGATTGCCTTAATTTCCAAATCTTTAAAAACGTCTGGAATTGATTTTGAATAAATATTTTTTAATAATTTTTGTAAATTCACACATACCCTCACTTCTTGCCTACGGCAGAGACCCTCTCCCGAAGGGAGATAAAAATTACCCACTCAAAACCCTTCCCTCTGCGAACCAACGATTTCCCCTCTCCTTCGGGAGAGGACCTTTGCCGAAGGCAAAGAGGTAAGAAAAAAATTATTGAGATCCTAGATATTTTAACGCGTTTTCCATAACTTCTTTAAAAACAGGAGCGGCAACGGTTCCTCCGAAATAACTTGGAGAAGGGTCATCAAAAACAACTATGATGGCAAGGCGTGGGGCATCGGCCGGCGCAAACCCCATGAAACTCGCGTAAAACGCTTTATGAGAATACTTGCCGTCTACAACCTTCTGTGCTGTCCCTGTTTTTCCCGCGACTTTGACCCCTTTAATCTGTGCCCGAGGGGCTGTTCCACGATCAACCACCCCTATTAAAATTTTGGTTACCCGCTGCGCCGTATCTCGACTAATAACGCGATCAACAACCTGAGGCTCAAAAGATTTAATAATCTGACCTTTATCATCCTTGATATATTTCACCACATATGGCTTCATATAAATGCCATTATTCGCAATAGATGCCATCGCGTATACTAATTGCAAAGGCGTTACGGTCACTTCATGCCCAATGGGAATCGCGCCTATAGACGTCTTTGACCATTGAGAAGGAGGTTTTAATAATCCTTTTACTTCCCCTTTTAAATTAATTCCCGTTAAAATCCCAAAACGAAACCTTCGCGCATATTTATAAATCATACGCGGACCTAAAGCCTGTGCTATTTTTGTAACGCCGATATTACTGGAAACTTCAAAAACCTCCTGAAAAGTTAATCTGCCATGCGGACGATGATCATGCAAAATATGATTACCAACTCTGTATTGACCATTCTCACAAAAAATTATGTCACTTTCAATAAACTTTTCTTCCTCCAAAGCGGCCGCTGCTGTAACAATTTTAAAGACAGAACCTGGTTCATAAACATAACTCACAGCACGATTAGTTCTCTCTCCCAGGCGGCTTGAGGCGGCTAATGATAAATCATAGGTTGGACGATTCGCTAAGGCAAGTATTTCTCCTGTTTCAATATCCACCACAATAATACTTCCCGATTTGGCATTATATTTTTTATACGCTTTATCTAATGCTTTTTCAGCAATATACTGAATGGTCTCATCAATAGTTAAAACAAGATGAAATCCATTTTTGGGCGGAGAAAAAGCCCCCCCCAACATGAGCTCTCTCTGACGAGCATCACGTAAAATTTGCATATGCCCTTGCTTGCCCTCTAACTCACGGTTATAAAATAATTCAAGCCCCTCCAACCCCTTATTATCAGTCCCCGCAAACCCAATAATATGCGCGGCTAAATTTCCGTTAGGATAATACCGTTTACTTTCTTTACGGAATCCCAATCCTTTTATTTTTGCTCCTTTTATTTTATCGACGATGTCTTTAGAAAGTTTCCGCTTGATCCACACAAAATATTTCTTCTTATTTAAACGCTCCTGAATTAGGGAAGAATCTATTCCCAACACAGAGGAAAGAATGTCTGTAGCCTGTTGTTTATCGGAATCGGTCATGGCCTTTGGATTAGCAAAAAGAGAATAAACAGCAACATTAAACGCCATAGGACGCAAATTACGATCATAAATACTCCCGCGTATCGGCTCAATTGTAATAAGCTGTTTATGTTGTTTATCGGCGAGGGATGATAAATAAGAAAATTGAAAAACCTGAATAAGGACTAGCTTAACCGCAAAAACAATGAGAAAAACAATAAGCGAAGAGAAGACAAAAATAAACCGAAGAGAATATTTACGAACATGCACACCTATTTACTCCCGCGTTCGCGCCTCTGCCTGAGAACTTGATGTTAATAGACTTAATAAAGGGGCTATTGCTTTTGCAATCTTATTTGGCTCAACCGACCCCCGCGTGTCAAAATCGTTTTCCAAAAAAGACACCTGGACAACATTGTCGGCAAACTGCATGCCCGAACTGTCTGTTAACATTTTCACTCCGATATGATTCGCTGACTTTAAAGAAAAAATAGAATACGCAGTACGTCCATTCTCCTCGATAAGACTTCGAATTTGCTTTTCTTCCCGGGTATTTTGATAGGCCAGACTGATGATCTGCATCTGCATAGAAGTATAGGCTAATGCTGATACTGTTGCGATAGCAGTACATTGAAAAAACTGTTTAAGTTTCATCTATATCCTTTCAATAACTCTAAAACGGGCACTCCGTGCCCGATAATTTTTTTTATTTTCTTCTTCTGTTGAACGTAAAGGTTTTTTGAAAACCAACCTCACTTGATTTTCACGCGCAAAAGCACGAAATCTATGTTTCACAATCCGGTCTTCCAATGAATGAAAAGCAATCACACCCAAACGCCCCGTCGGCTTTAATAACTGCACACACCTGTCTAAAACCAATTCCAAAGATTCTAATTCCCGATTCACGGCAATCCGAAAGGCCTGAAACGTTCTTGTTGCCGGATGAATTTTTTGCCAATTTCTTCGACGGGGAATTGACTTAAATATAACACGCTCCAGTTCTTTCGTTGTCTCAATAGGTTTTTTTAAGCGTTCTCCCACAATATGACGCGCGATTGAATGATGCCAGCGCTCTTCTCCATAATCTTTTAAAATGGATGAAATTTCTTTTTCTGACAAAGAATTAACCAAATCATAAGCTGAAATTGGATTATCCTGATCCATACGCATATCCAAAGGCCCGTCTTCTTTTATACTAAAACCCCTCTGACCATCATCCATTTGAAAACTGGAGATCCCAATATCCAAAAGAATCCCATCAACATTAAAAATATTTAAATCCTGACACACCTGATCCATATAACGATAATCACTATGAATAAACTCACACCGCTCTGTAAAATCTTTAAGGTTTTTTCGTGCTATAGATAATGCTTGCATGTCCTTATCAAATCCAATTAACCTTCCTCCGGAACCTAATTTCTCAAGAATCGCCTTGGCGTGCCCTCCCATCCCCAATGTCCCATCGATAAAAACACCATTATCTTTAGGTTGAAGATATGCCATAACTTCCTCAAGCATAACAGGCACATGAATCATCGAACTTTTAACATTTTCCTCAATTATTTTTTCTTTATTTAATCGGCAAATCATGACTATGCAACATTATAATTCCAACATATTTTCTGCTATTTGCTCAAATGACTCTGTAGAGTTTGTGTAAAAATTATTCCAGCTTGTACGATCCCAAATTTCAATACGATTCGAAACCCCTATTAAAGTCGTCTCATCTTTAATTCCCGTGTAATCTTTCAAATATTGTGGGACGATAAAGCGCCCTTGCTTATCGGGAACAACATCAACGGCTCCTGAGAAAAATATCCGGTTAAAACTGCGCGTTTCCTTCTTGGTAAAAGGCTTGCTTTTAAACTTCTGTTCCTGAACACGCCATTCCTCTTCACTAAACATAAAAATACATTTATCTAACCCACGAGTTAAAAAAAAACGGTCGATTTTGTATTCTTTACAAACCTCCCGGAACTTTGATGGCAAGACGATTCTGCCTTTTTTATCTAACCCGTGTTGATATTCACCGTAGAACATTCACCCCCCCGTAAACCACTTCATTCCACTTTATTCCACCATATTTCTAGTATACGGACACAATTAGGGATTGTCAATATCTTATTTTATTTTTATTTTTGTCTATCTAGTTGATATTAAACAAGTTATATGAATTATACCGGGTGAAATTTGAATAACGCTGCCTTTAGACAGAAACACGTGGAAGGGAACAAGCTTACATCATTTTAAATGGTGCAGAACAGATATTTTGTCTTTTCTAAGCTGATTAATCAATTTTTCTTGTGAAATAAAATTTTTTTCATTTCTAATTTTTTTAACAAATTCTACAATAATTTCTTTTCCATAAATATCTTTATCGAAATTAAAAATATGGGCCTCAATATTAATACTTTTGTTTAATTTCTTAAACGACGGTCGGCGCCCAATATTTACCATAGCAAAAAATGAACCCTCACCTGACCCCGAATTAATGCCTTTTGTTTCAATTCGGGTCCATGAATGCTCACCACTCTTACCTATAATTGTAACATACGCCGCGTAAACACCTATCGGAGGGGTGATTTCTTGCTGAGGGTATATATTCGCTGTTGGAAATCCTAATATTTTTCCCCGCCCATCCCCCTTCACCACTTTTCCCATAACAGCCACATTTCGACCTAAAAATTTTTTGGCTTGTGACAGCTTCCCCTCAAAAATCAATTGGCGAATCAATGTACTCCCTATTTTTTTTTGACAAGATCCGGTTACTCCAACAGGATGCAACGCGTTAATAACGAATCCATACTTAGTCCCAGCCTCTTGAAAGTACTCCAACGTGCCACTTCGATTCTGTCCAAAACGAAAATCATCGCCGACAAAAATCTCCTTAAGTTGAATTTTATCAACAAGATAACGTTTAATAAATTTTTGTGGGGATAGCTGAGAAAATCTCTTTGTAAAATGAACAACAATACACACAACAGCCCCTAATTTTTCAATTAATCGTAGACGATAACTCAATGAAGAAATGAGAGGTTTTTCCGTCTCCGGGCGTAAAATATGAACAGGGTGTGGGTCAAAAGTCATAACAACCGCTTGAGCATTAATCTCCCTGGCCTTTTCAACAGCCTTTTTAATTAATGCCTGATGCCCACGATGCACCCCATCAAAAACACCGATCGTTAATACAGCATTCTTAAAATTTTTCTTAACCTTGCCAATCCCGTAAATGAGTTTCATTACATTCCTCGATAGTGCTGGCATCCTCTAAGCAAAATGGTCCGACTTTGATTCGTTCAATCTGTGAAATACAAGCACCACACCCTAATACTTTCCCAATATCATCCGCTAATTGACGGACATACGTTCCTTTAGAACACTCTAAATAAAATTCCACATCCGGGGCCCTAAATTTTAGCAACTCCAAACGGTCAATCCGAATACTCCGTGGCTGACGCTCCACTCGAATTCCTTTACGCGCCAGTTCATAAAGTTTTTTCCCTTTATGCTTTATTGCTGAAACCATTGGAGGAATTTGTTCAACTTTTCCGACAAATTGTGTAAAAATTTTCTCAACCTGCTCTCGCGTAATAGATTCGTAAGGCAACTGCTCAAGAATTTTCCCCTGAGTATCCGCGGAATCTGTTGTTGTCCCAAGAATAAATGTTGATTGATAAACCTTATCAAACCCTACAAACTTACCAAACAGCTTTGTGGACTTTCCGACAAGAATAACCAAAACTCCTGTGGCTAATGGGTCCAATGTCCCTGCATGTCCGACACGCCTCATATGAAACTTCTTTCTAACTTGGTCAACCACATCATGCGATGTCATTCCAGAGGGTTTATTAACAATCAAAATTCCATTTAAAGACATAACAATTCTCTTGTAAAAAGGTAAGCGTTCACGGGATATGCCGTGAACGGTTACAAAAAAAAATAATCATTCTGAAGAGACATATCTGTGTCGACGAAAAATTTTTTATACGATCCTCCGACAGGCAGACTTCACTACGTCCAGAATGACGAGTTGCGTTCAGGATAACAGCATGCCTACGGACTGTTTACAATTACAAAACCTTTTTTATCTCTTTTAATATCTTAACGCGCGCCTGAGTCCTATTTCCTTCAATTTGACATCCACTGGCATCGTGATGTCCTCCTCCGTTAAAATGATGGGCTAATTTCGCGACATTAACACGCCCCGAAGATCTTAAATTTACGCGTGTTTTATTAAATTTAAATTCTGTACAAATAACCACAACTTCAACGCCATCGATGGAACGTAAAAACCGAAATAAGGCATCTCGCAAATCAAAGGCTTCAGAAAATCTGCCTATTACTTTTTTACTAAGTTCCATACAAATAATCTTTCCATCACATAAAGTATCAAAACGACTCAAAACTTTCGTGAATTTTTTTGAATCATTAAGAGAAATGGTTTCATAAATCTGTTTATAAATCGAGACCGCGGAAAATTCAAATTTTCTCAATTCTCCAACAATTTGATGCGTATGAGAAGACGTGTTGGAATAACGAAAAGAGCCTGTATCTGTCATAATTCCCGTATATAAACAAAAAGCCATGTCCTTTGTTAAAGTTACTTTATCCTTAACAAACAATCCATGCAATACTTCACACGCCGAAGAAAATTTTGGAAGAACAAGGTTTAGCGTTCCAAAGAAATCATTGGTGATATGATGATCAATATTTATTAAAGGTTTACCGGGGTGAAGAAGCCTTTTGACCCGGCCAATGCGACTTAAATCTC
Organism: uncultured Planctomycetales bacterium; assembly: GCA_964541845.1. GTDB lineage: Bacteria > Omnitrophota > Gorgyraeia > Zapsychrales > Zapsychraceae > CAZIRV01. Next base: position 9,511 of record CAZIRV010000004.1, on the reverse strand, counting down.
CACAGTCCACGACAACAGCAACGTCATACTGGATGCGTTTTTTCCCCCTAAGCCCTTTAACCTGTTTAATTCCCGGAAAAAAATGGAATCGATCCAAAACATCCTCTTCATTAATAATCACAACTTTCTTTCCCATGCTCCGCAAATATCCAGCCATGGCTAATTCTGAACACAATGCGTCCGGATCAGGATTTATATGCGTACTAATAAAAAATTTATTATTTTTTTTAATTGTCTCAATGACTTTCTTCATTTTCTTGCTGAATCTCCTTTAATGTTTCTTCCATACGCACTGAAGACTCTATTGAGTCGTCATAAAAAAAAATAATTTCCGGAGTATTCCGTAATTTCACACGCTGCCCTATAAGACGTCGAATCATTCCGGAAGCGTTTCGAAGGCCTTGATGAACATTTTCTACCTGAGAGGCAGAACCTAAAACACTAAAATAAACGCGGGCATTGCGAATGTCCCGACTTGTTTTAACGGCTATAATGGTAACCATTTCAAATCTAGGGTCACTTAAATCTCTGAAAATAATTTTTGAAATTTCTTCTTTTAACTGCTGATTAATTCGATCCATCCGGTCCATATTTTTACATCCTTATTCGGACAGGTTTTGAACCTGCTCCTATAATACCAAATCCATTAAATAATTGCTCTATTTTAAAATTGCTGTGTCTCGTTGAAGCGTCGAGACAAGCAAAATGAATTTTGGTCATTATTTAATGGAATTGATATTATAATTAACTTATACCCTGAGCGGCGATAAATTTTAGTTCTTCTTTTTTGGTTTGCAGTCCTTTATCTATTTTTTGATAAAGAATTTTTTCTAAAATTTCCCCCAATTTCTTTCCCGAACAGATGCCCATTTGCTTTAAATCTTCACCTGTTATTCTTAACTCAATATTCCTGTCCTGATTCCAAAACTGATCAATTCGTTGGCAAACAATTTTCTTTTTCGTCTGAACCCTCAAATATAAAACCACCTCTGCTCTTAAAAACTTTAAAATCCTGTACACTTCACTTGCTGATAATCTTTTTACGGAAAGGGCCTTAAGAATCCCTTCCACATTACTGCTTTGTAGCATACTTGCTTTTTCATCTTTTTTAAACTGAAATTTCTCCGAAATTTTTTGCTGGTCAGCAAAAGAGGCTTTTGACATCAAAGCCATAAAATAAATCAACCAGACAGAGGGCGTATTTTTTTTAATAAAATCAATACTATTATAAACAGCAAAAAATGGGGCCAGGCTACTTTTTTGATCAGGGCTCAACCAGAAACAGCCTGTTCCTATTTTTTTTAAACGCCTTAATCCTTTAACCGGATTATCCTCACATAATATTTTTTTAAATTCTTCAAAATAACGAGGAGACTTGACTCTGGAAAGATAGTTATTCTTAACGGCATTTTTCAATAAACACAGAGTGTGCCGTTCTATCTTAAAATCAAACCTCTGTTCAAAACGCACGGCTCTCAATATACGTGTTGGATCATCAATAAAACTTTTGTCATGAAGAATACGAACTTTCTGAGCCTTTAAATCTTCAAACCCTCCCCACTCATCTACCAGGGTTCCATAATCCTCATAATTAATAGATACCGCCATGGCATTAATAGTAAAATCCCGACGGAACAAATCAGCTTTAAGCGGCCCCCGCCGCACCGTCGGCAACGCTCCCGGGAAGGGATAGGATTCTTTTCTGGCAGAAACCAGATCAATATAAAAATTTCCAGGGAACACAGCCGTAGCTGTTCCAAATTTCTTATAGAATACAAATTCTACACCAAATTCTTTCTCTAATCCTCTCGCAAAGACAATAGCATCTCCTTCGACAACAATATCAATGTCAAAATTTTTACGCTTGAGCAAAATATCCCGGACAACACCGCCAACAACATAAGCCGACAAACCCTTCTTATCTGCTTCCCTCCCAATTTTTTGGATAATTTTTAAAGCTTTCTTATCGTAATTTAATAAACAATTTTTCATTACTAAACATTGTTAGGTGAATTTCTATCTAAGATCAAGTTAACCCCTTGGATGAAACTGTTTGTGTACACAACGTAATCGCTCTTTGTCCACATGAGTATAAATCTGCGTCGTGGCAATATCTGCATGCCCCAACATTTCTTGCACAGAACGTAAATCAGCCCCATGTTCTAAAAGATGTGTCGCAAAGGAATGCCGTAACGTATGCGGTTTTACTTCCTTTGTAATTCCTGATTTTAACGCGTATTGCTTGATCAATTTCCATATGGCTTGCCGACTCATTTTTTTTCCAAATCGATTTAGAAATAATACGGAATGAACCTCTCCTTTAAGGATTTTTTTTCTTGTCCCTGCACAATATTTTTTAACCGTATCTCTCGCCTTCTTGCCAATAGGAACAATTCTTTCCTTGCGCCCTTTTCCCAAACAACGAACATAGCCAATATTCAGATTAACGCTATCCAAATTTAAATTAATCAACTCGGAAACACGCATTCCGCTGGCATATAACAATTCCAGTATCGCGTGGTCACGAATCGCTTTAGGCTTTCTCCCTTTGGACACTTCGATCAGGGCATCCACTTCCTTACATGTCAGGACGTCCGGTATTTTTTTCCATATTTTAGGCGTTTCGACCAAATGAGTCGGGTCTTCTCGCGTAATCCGTTCAACAACAAGAAAACGATGGAACATTTTGATAGCAGCCAATTCCCGACAAATTGACGGTACGGATAGCTCTTGCTGTTTTTGATCATACATGAAATCCGTAATATGCTTTCGCCCAATAGACTTAATCGCCTGAACTTCTTTTTGTTCTAAATAGCATAAATATTTTGTTAAATCTCCCCGGTAAGCCAACAACGTATTATCAGCCAATCGCCGCTCCACAGCTAAATAATTAATAAACTCATCAATATAATCAGTCATATTCTATTTATTAAAAAACAGTTGAGATAAGGAATCGTTCAAAAATAACCTCGACAATCATGACATAAGTGTTGTCGGGTTGAGACATATAGTTGTCGAGGTTATTTTTGAGCCGATCCTAAGTAAAACTAATATCAGGAATTAATTAGTGAAATTGATATTACTGCCGGCTTAAATCCTTTACGCATCTTTTTAGCATTTAATTCAAGTTTCTTTTTAATAGAAAAACCATTACGCAAAGGAGCAGGTTTATTAAAAAGCCCTTCAATGCGACTAATCTCTTCAATAAGCGCGTCAAGTTCTTGTTGTTTCTCTAGAATAATCCATTTTCGCATTTCTTCCATTTGAAATTTGATCTGTCCTAAAAGATACCTCTGATTTTTTTCATTTGCTTTTTTATCAAATGTTTGAAGTAAATCCCGACTCCAAATTTTCCAAAGAGAATAATGATACGCATAGCGTTCTTTTGACGATTGCGCTGGAGCCGGATAATCAATAGGATCCAATACAGGAATAAATTTCTCAATGTGTTCTTTCTTCTTTTTACGTGTAAATTTCTTTTTTAATGGAGTGCATCCATTTAAACAAAAAGATAATAAACCTGTCACAACTAAAATCCTCTTACCTAAATTCTTCATTGAAGCATCTCCCGAAACTGCTCTTCTGTTAATATAGTTATTCCTAACTTTAAGGCTTTTTGATATTTTAATCCTGTCGCCTCTCCGGCTACTACAAAATCGGTCTTTGGGCTAACACTGCCAACCAGCTTCGCGCCCAACATTTTTACACGTATGCCCGCCTGTGAACGTGTCATAGCCTTTAATTCTCCGGTGAACACAAATTTTTTCCCTTCTAACTTATGAGAAATTTGCGTTGATTGTGACTCTGCTAAATTTAATCCTGCTTGCTTAAATTTTTTGATTAATTGCTTAGCCGCGTCACTTTGAAAAAACTGCCAAATTGATTGCGCCATGACTATACCGATTTCATGAATGGCTTCTAAATCTTCAATAGAGGTATTTATAAGCTGATCAATGGCCCCATATCTCCTTGCCAAAGTCTCTGCGGCCTTTGCCCCAACGTTCATAATCCCCAACCCAAACAAAAATTGAGATAAGTCTTTCTTTTTACTTTTCTCAATGGCCTCTAATAAATTATCAGCCTTCTTTTCTTTAAACAACTCCAATTTTAATAATTGTTCTTTACGCAGAGTATAAATATCCGCCAATTCCTTTACGAATCCTTTGTCTAATAATTGCGTCACAACCACAGGCCCTAAGCCTTCAATGTCCATTGCTCCCCGAGAGGCAAAGTGAACAAGACTTCGCTCCAATTGTTTCGAACAAGAAAAATTCACACAGCGATAAGCCACTTCTTCCTTATTTTCTCTACTAATCGGAGATCCACATTCCGGACATTTCTGCGGAGCTTGAAAAATACTCCCCCCTGATTTTACTGAGACGCTTAGCACTTTGACAATCTTGGGAATGACATCTCCGGCACGCTCTACTAAAACACAATCCCCTTCTTTGATGCCAAGACGTCGCACCTCATCAAAATTATGCAATGTCGCTCTGGCAATAGTGACGCCCGCGCATTCTGCGGGTTCTAGTTCTGCCACAGGGGTTAAAACCCCGGTGCGTCCGACTTGAACTACAATCCTTTTCACCGTCGATGTTACCTGATGCGCGGGGAATTTGTACGCCACGGCCCACCGCGGACTTTTAGCAGTGGCCCCAAGCTTGCCCTGTCCGCCCAATGAGTTTACCTTAACCACTACCCCATCCACCTCGTAGGGAATCGTCTCCCTCATTTTCTGATACTCCAAACAATAGGCAACAACCTCTTCAAAAGTCGGACACAACCGTGTGTGTGCGTTAACGCAAAAACCCCACTTCTTTATTTTTTCTAAAAATTCCCCCTGCGTCTTTAAAACCGCGCCTCCTTCTAAAATTCCAAACGAGTGTACAAAACAACTTAGTTTTCGTTCGGCCGTAACCCTCGAATCTAAAAGTTTTACAGAACCACTCGTCGCATTACGTGGATTTACAAACAGGGCTTCTCCATTTCTTTTCCGTTGTTGGTTTAATTTCTTAAAATCTTCTGTATTGATGTATACTTCACAACGAACATCTAAAATTTCAGGAAAATCCCCTCTTAATTTTAACGGAATCGTAGGAACCGTCTTTAAACTATGCGTCACATCCTCACCTGTGATCCCGTCACCTCGTGTTGCCCCTAAAACAAATCGGCCATTTTCGTAACTCAAAGAAGCGCTAATCCCATCAATCTTTAATTCCACAGTGCACTGCACCTCTTGAGTCTCTAAAGATTTACACACCCGCTCATGCCAACGCTTCAAGTCCTCAATTGAGTAGGTGTTATCCAAAGAATACATTTTTGTTTTATGCGTAACTGTCCGGGTTCCGGAAGGAAGTTTTGTTCCAATACGCTGCGTGGGCGAATAGGGAAGCCTTAAATCAGGATAGAGTTCTTCCAATTCAACAAGCTCTTTAAGCAAATCATCATACGCTTTATCAGAAATAACAGGTTGGGCGAGAATGTAGTACCGATAATTATGATCCTCTAATGCGTCAGATAATTCTTTTATTTTTTTTTGAGCTTTTTTTTTATCCATTATTTTTAACCAAATCAACCCTACGATTGATCTGCCTATTTCTTTACTTTCCAACCGTAAGACGCCGTGCTAAAAAATCAGGCAACCCAGCCTCAAGAATTTTCTCTTGTGCTGTAGCAATATCATACGCGACACGTCTTAACTCAACTATCTCCATGTCCGTATCATAAATCCCGTAGGAAGCCATTGGATTTCCATCCCGGGGCTGCCCCACACTTCCTGTGTTAATAATATATTTACACTCCGGATCAATCTCAATCTCTGACATTGAAGAGTAAAGAACGTCTGTTCCTTTCTGAATAAAAATTTTTGGAATATGCGTATGCCCAATAAAACACACAGAACGATCCATTAAATTAAACGTATCCGGGGCTTTTGAAATATCATGCAAATACTCAAAACGCTCCGGATTATCCAAAGAAGCATGTGTTAAAATAAGGTCATTATTTTTAAAAACAGCCTCTAAAGCATTAAGATAATTAAAATATTCAAATGGAATATATGATCGTGTCCATGCGGTTGCCTCCTTACCCTCTTCCGTAAAATAAGAGGCATCCAATCTCCCCCCCACAGCCCAGTCATGATTTCCCGCGACAGAAGTGATTTTAAATTTCCGAAGAAAATCCAGACATTCCTTGGGATTAGCTCCATAACCGACAGTGTCACCCACGCAAAAAAAATTCTTCACATTCTGCTGATGACAAGCCTCTATAACAGCCTCCAAAGCCTCTAAGTTACTGTGAATATCTGAAAGAATAGCGTAACGCATAACAAAGAATATTGTAACCGTTCAGGGCATGTATCCCTTTCGGGCATAAATTTAAACATAATGGTTATATAGTGTCCCCTGAAAAATTGCTTTTGCCACTTCAACATGGCATAAGCATCCGTTTCAGTGAAAAGACTCAACATCCAAACTCCTCACTTCGCTCGTCAGACAGTGGATGTTTAAAGCGTCTTTGCCCTGAAACTGATAAGCCATGAAGCCGTTCTAAAAGCAATTTTTCAGGGGACACTATATACAAAAAATTTATACCTAAAAGGGATACATGCCCTGAACGGTTACGAATTATTTTATACTTAGTGCTAAGAAACAATCATAAAATCGTCAAAGTTTTCCTCTACTTCATTAAAATCTATTTTTTTATCCTGTATATACCCTGAAAACCGCTCTTCGATATTATGACAAAGTTCTTCTATTTTTTCTTTCGAACCCTCAACAATAACCTCTACGCATCCATCCGGCAAATTTTTAACCCATCCGGTTAAACCTGACGCTAAGGCATGACGCTGAAAAGTATATCGAAAACCAACCCCCTGAACTCTTCCTGAATACAAAATATAGGCACGCATAATTGATGCTCATACTCTATTCGTAAAATATTCTTGATGTTTGACCTCGTAGAGCAGAATGGTCGGGGCGGACGGATTTGAACCGTCGACCTCAACGTCCCGAACGTTGCACGCTAGCCAGCTGCGCTACGCCCCGATTAATTTTTTAAAACTTCTTTCACACTAAATCCAAGATCAGCCTCGGCCACTTTCTTATTCTTTACAAAAGCAACCGCCTTCAAAAATCCAACCGCCTTCATGAGTCTCACCGTTGAAACCTCAATTCTTAACTGATCTCCCGGGACCACCGACGCGATGAATTTTGCCGATATTTTAGCCAAATAATAAATCAAATCTTTTCCTTGCAGATTTTTACTGTAATAGTAATAAATACATCCTGCCTGTGCCATTGCTTCAACAATAAGAACCCCCGGCATAACCTTTTCTTCCGGGAAATGCCCGGCAAAAAACTGTTCATTAATAGAGACATTTTTTATCGCTACCAATTTTTCATTTGGCTCTAAATCCACCACACGGTCAATCAACAAAAATGGAAATCTATGTGGAATAATTTTACAAATCTCCTGGGTATCAAGTTCCATAACCCCTCCCATTTATAATATACTTAGCTAAAATATCTGTTTCAATATTAATTCCTGACCCAACCTTCTTACTTCCAAATGTTGTAACCTGTTTCGTAAATGGAATAAGATAAATTGAAAAATAACTCTTTTTTATTTCCCCAACCGTCAAACTAATTCCATCTAAGCATACAGACCCTTTCGGCACAAGATATTGGGCTAATCCTTTTTTCAACCCCATCCGAAATTCCGTATAATTTTCTCCCTCAATAATTTTCTTCAAAACCACCACATCGTCCACATGTCCCGTCACAAAATGTCCGTCCATACGCCCATTTGCCTTTAAAGCCCTCTCAAGATTTACTTTATCTTTAACCTTCAACCCCCCCAAGGTTGTACACCTAAGGCTTTCTTTCATCACATCAAAATACAAAATTCCTTTTTGAACCGCTGTAACCGTTAAACACACCCCATTAACGGCAACGCTATCTCCCTTCTTAATTCCTTTTAAAACATTTTTAGCCTTCACTTTAATTACAGATAAATTTTTTTTATCTGTAAGCCCTGCCACTATTCCCATTTCTTCAATAATCCCCGTAAACATTACCTTTCTCCTTTTTCAAGTCCCTAAGGTTCGCACGGAATACAACCTTTTCTTTGAGCTTCTCCACAATATTATAAGGAATTTTTACCTTACCGACGTAAGTATGTTTCTTTACGTTCCCGTGCGCGTCAGAACCTCCCGTCACCAACAAATTATATTTCTTTGCCAACCCTTCATAAAAACTAATAGTCATGTTTGAAACACAATGACAATAAACCTCCAGTCCATCCAGTCCCACCCGAACAAACCCTGCAATCAATTGATCAACATTAGTCAACATCGGGTGCGCCAACACCGCCACCCCACCGGCTTCATGAATAAACTGAATGGCTTCCTCCGGTGTCTGTTTAAATTTAGGAACATACGCCGGCGCGTCATCCGCTAAATATTTATCAAACGCCTCTTTAAAATCTTTTACCCATCCTTTTTCCTTCATTATTGTCGCTAAATGCGGCCGGCCAACAGACTTAGATTCAGCCAGGGCACACACTTCCTCAAGTGCAATATCATCAATTCCCAAATTCTTTAATTTCAAAATCATCTCCTCCATCCGTTCCATACGAGAGTTCTGCATATAACCCAGTCTTTCCACAAAATTCTGATTTTTATAATCAAAAAAATAACCTAAAATATGAATATCTTTCCCCTGCAATTCAGAGGACAATTCAATGGCTGGAATCACTTCAATATCATATTTTTTTGCTGATTCTATAGCTGGCCGAATGCCATCAACCGTATCGTGATCGGTAATAGCAATACAATGAAGACCTTGCTGATAGGCCTGTTCAACAACTTCTTCCGGAGAAGAGGTGCTATCAGAATAGCGTGTATGAATATGGAGATCTGCAAACTTCTTCATGAAGGCGGAGTATTCTCAGTTTTATGAATTTTATCCAAAATACCATTTACAAATTTGCTGGAATCTATGTCCCCATATTTTTTAGCCAATTCAACCGCTTCATTAATGGCAACTTTAGGGGGAATTTTTTGGGAATATAATAATTCAAAAACCCCGACGCGAAGAACATTTCGGTCAATGGCGGCCATACGTTTTAACTGCCAATTAGTCGCGTATTGAGAAATTTGTTTATCAATGTCTTCTAAGTTTTTCTCTATACCCAGCGTCAACTTATCACTAAAATCAATTATTGTCTGATCTTTAGATTTCGAATCATCCCAAAAATTCTGGGAAGCGAGATGAATATCCCGACGGGTCATTTCCGCCTGATATAAAATCTTCAAAGCACATTCCCGAGCAATAGTTCGTTTACGCATAAAATCTCCGCAGTTCGTAAGGGGGCAGGCGCAAAAACCGCTCCTACTTAGGAACCAGATAAAAATAAAAAGGGAAGTTATTTTTACTTGGTTCCTTATATTTCACCTAATACCAATTCCACTAATTAATTCCTGATATTAGTTTTACTTATCTCGACGATT
>CAZIRV010000003.1:14830-46888 GCA_964541845.1 uncultured Planctomycetales bacterium | reverse complement strand
TTCTCCGAAAAATATCTTGCGTAATGGATCACACTCCCTTTATTTTTTTCAACAAGCCCATACAACTCCATAGAACCGCTTTTAGTCCGAACCTCATCATCATGTAAAAATATATCCTGATTTTCCTGACAAGCCATAAACCACTCATCGGGTTGCTTCCCAAATATGCCCTTAAAATCAAAATGTTTTTTTGGAATTGTCATCATTGATCCATAATGACTAAATAAGGATGCTTCCGTTTTTTCTACAGAAAATCGTTCACGAACAAAATGTGCAGCATTGATACCTATCTTTGATCTTTGATCAGAATTTTCAAACAACCATTGAATTGCTTGAGAAAACTCTTCCATAGTCTTCACTATAAGCCCTGTTTCAAGATGCCGTACAATATGCCGCTCTGTTGGATTATCCAGCACTACCGGCACAATCCCCATCGCCATTGATTCTATTAAAGCATTTTCTGTTGTGCCATAATGCGTCGGATTCAAAATATAAGCAAGCACATTAATATCTTTTAGCTCAGAAACAATATTTTCTGTGTAGCCGATAAATTGAATCAAATCGGGGCGTCCACTCTCTTTCGCCTGTTGCAATAAAATATCTTTATTAATCGTATCCCCAATCATCTTCACCTTAAAATTGGACAAATTAACAGCTGCCAGAAAATTAATATAATCAGGATGCAACTTTGAAAAATTAAAACTACCAATATAACCTACAGACAACGGTGCATCCGCGACATAATGCGGCTCCGGAAGCCCTGCAAAACCACCACTACTGGGGACTACTGCATAATGCTTACTATTTTGATCAACAACATGTTTAATTTTTTCATTTTCTAAAGAACTAGCTGAAGTAAATGCAAAAAAATTTGACTCTTCTAATAACCCTGTTGGAATAACCGGGGTATGTAATCCGGAAACATGACTCCAGGTTAAAAGACGCATAGGAGGAAAATCAAACGTACAAATAAATTCAACCGTAGCGGGGTGATTCCACCACTCCAATTGAACGATATCAGCATCCACAATGAGGGTATTGATAACATCATCCTCCGGACAAATCATAACTTTAACTCCATTATCGATCAGACGCTCAAAAAACTGTGTATTCTCCGGCCTTTCCAGAATAACCAAAGTATGTTCCACATCATGACCAGACTTACAAGCCTGAATTACAAGGCCGCTCAATGCCTTGCCTACTCCGCCCCCCACATGCGCCGTAAGATGCACAACATTCATTTACTTATAGACCTTTCTTTCGTAAAACTAATAATTTTTGTTCCAATTCAGATACATAGGGATCAATATTATCAGGAAGGCAATGGGAGAGCTGTCCACACTTTCCACACACGGGGTTTTCTTTTCTTTTTCCACGGAGATGATTGATACGATGATTGAATAGCTCTTCACTTTCCCAAATTTCCTTCAAACTCTGCTTTCGTGTATCCCCAATTAATAATTTTCTTGCCCAATCCAAAAAACACAAACTAACTGACCCATCAGAATTAACACTCATCGAATAAAATATATATGGACATGTGTTAACATCACCGATGGGCTGCCCATAAATCCCCTCAACTATTTCTACATCCATTCTATCTTCAACATCATACTCCGGCCAACAGGGCGCTATATTTTCAATAAAAATTCTATCCGCGTAATCTCCAAATGTATCAAAGAAAAATTTCTTTTCATCCTCGGATAAATAATCCCCCACAATTTTTACACAAATCTCACAATTATCCTTATTGTTATAAAAAATCTGAATATTCTCCACAAATTTACTAAAATCAACCTTGGTTCGGGTATTCTTTAGAAACTGTTCTTCTGATAAGCCATCAACAGATATATTAATACGATCCAACCCAGCTTCAATGGCAGGTTTAATCCGATCTAATTCAAGAAGATGCCCATTAGTTGTTGTATCAATATAGTCAACTCTACCGCTTTTTTTGGCATAACGCACCATTTCCACAAAATTAGTGTTAATAAATGGCTCTCCTTCTTTATATAACCGAAGAACTTTCAGTGGTTTATCAAATGCATTTAGATCATCAATAATTTTTTTATACAAATCAAAATTCATTGTTCCTTGCCATCGGCCTGTATCTTTGATCAACGCATTATCACCTGTAGGACAAAAGGTGCATTTAAAATTACATACACTTGATGGATCAATAAACAAAGTCATTGGAGTAGCAAGTGGAATAACCTTTTCTAAAGGTGTTCGATTCTCAAGATTTATTCTTGGTTTTATCTTTGCTTTCACTGCATTCCTCCTCCATTAAATTATTCCTAATCCATCTCACACGCCATACTCAATCAATTTTTTCTTCCACCATTCAATAGTCAAATCCAAACCTCTGTCGATATCAAACTGAGGCAACCATCCAGGCTTACTTTTTAGCTTGCTATTATCCGCAACCAACAGCGTGGGTTCATTCGGTGAGGCCTCTTCTTTCGCGAATTCTATCAAGTCCTGTCTTCCTGTTTTTTCTCCTATCTTATTTATAAATTCTTTTAAGGAAATAGGCTGACCCGACGCTATATTGACCGGGCCTGTGACATCGCTTTCTAAAAGAGTTGCAAACGCATCGGCCACATCCTGCACATAAAGAAAATCACGCACATAGTTTCCATGATGACACACCACAGGCTTACCCTGTAATATCGAACGTATTACTGATGCGATCAGTCGATCTTGATGTTCAAATGGGCCGAAAAGAAAAAAAATCCGTCCCCACGCGCTGCTAAGGCCTGTTTCTTTCGCAAATGAATCGACCATTTCCTGTAGAGCATTTTTACAAATTCCATATGGACTAACGGGCGTCCTGGGAGTTTCAAATTCTGAACAATAACCGTTTTCCCAGTCGTACTCAGCGCACGTTCCTGACATAACAACACGTTGTCCGCCACATTCTTTAAACTGTTTCAAAAGCTCGAGACTGGATTGAACCCAGAAAAAATTCTCCAAAGCTGTCCAATATTTTTTGGGTATGGAATACCAGGCAAAATGTAGAAGGTATGTGGGACGTACAGCTTGAACCAATTCCTTCACTTGTTCATAATCCAACAAATTAGCCTCATGCCACATGCATCCGCTCGTTTGAGAGGATGATAACTTCCTGGAAGATACAGCGTGGATCTCAAAAGTACCATTCGTAATAAGTGATTCCAATGCATGACGGCCTATAAAACCTGTCGCACCTGTTATAAGCACTTTTTTCATACTTCAAAATCCCTATAATTTCTGTCTTTTTCTGAAATCAGACTGACATCTCTTTCAGGCCAATCGATACCAAAAGCTTTGTCATCCCATCTCACTCCCCGCGCACTTTCAGGATGATAAAATTCTGTCATTTGATAAAAAACCTCTGTATTATCCTCAAGGGTCTGAAACCCGTGGGCAATCCCTTCGGGGACATAAAGCATTTTTCGATTTTCAGCGTTTAATTCAATGGTAAACAATTTTGTATATGTTTCTGAATCTGAACGTAAATCAATAACAACGTCATAAATACTCCCCATCGTGCATCTAACTAACTTTACCTCTTCATGTGGTTTTGTCTGATAATGCATACCGCGCAACGTGCCCTTATTCTTATTGAATGAAATGCTGCATTGAACCAGATCAGGATTCAATCCACAATCCCTGAATTCTTGCTGACAAAAAATACGGGCGAAAAAACCTCTATCATCATTCAGTTTTTCCGGTTCAATAATATAAACGCCGGCTATTGGTGTTTGACTACATTTCATTCAATAACCTCAACCGAAGGAATTGGAACAACAAACTTCCCACCCCAATCCCTGATACAACTCATCTGTTTCATAACTTCATCCTTAATATTCCATGGCAAAATAAAAAGATAATCAGGCTTTGTCTCCTTAATTCTATCAGGATGATAAACAGGAATATGGGATCCGGGGAGAAAATATCCTTGTTTATGCGGACTTCTATCAACAGTATATTCCATTAAATCTGTTTTTATCCCACAATAATTCAAAAGGGTGTTCCCCTTTGCAGGGGCACCATACCCCACGATTGACTTACCTTCTTTCTTTCTATCGATAAAAAAATTTAAAATATCCTGCTTCAAAAGCTTAACCTCATTGGAGAAAGTTAAATAATGATTGATATCCATATAACCCGCCTCTATCTCCTTGTCCTTAAGCGCGGCAACCCTTCCGGCTACAGGTCTCTCACCATTCGCTTTATGGCACGCATAAATTCTAAGTGAACCCCCATGGGTGGAAAGCTCCTCTACGTCAAAAATATTAAGGCCATAAACAGAAAAGACTTTCTGCACCGTTAAAAAAGAAAAATAGGAAAAATGTTCATGGTATATCGTATCGAACTGTCGGCCATCCACCAAACGCATAAGATGCGGGAATTCCATGGTTATTATTCCCGCGGGTTTTAAAAGAATTTTAAACCCCTGAACAAAATCGTTTATATCAGGCACATGCGCAAGCACATTATTACCCAAAAGAAGGTCTGCCTGTTTGTCCTCATTCACAAGTTTTTTGGCAATATCAACTCCAAAAAATAGCGTTTCAGTAGGAACACCCTTTTGTCTAGCTATCTCAGCGATATTAGCTGCCGGCTCAATTCCAAGAACATTTATCCCTTTTTTCAAAAAAAATTGAAGAAGGTATCCATCGTTGCTGGCGATTTCAATAACATGAGATTCTTTATTAAAACCAAAAACATCTATCATTTGATCTACGTAGGTTTTTGCGTGCTTCAGCCATATCTCAGAATAGGATGAAAAATACGCATAGTCACCAAAAATATTTTCCGGAGTCTCAAACTCATCAAGCTGGACTAAAAAACAATTGGAGCACACATAAACCTCAAGAGGAAACACAGATTCCTCCTTGTCCAGATTTTCTTCATTTAAATAAGAATTAGAAAGGGGGGAAGAGCCTAACGAAATAAAACGGTGTTCGAGATTTGTATTACAAAATCTGCAACGCATTATGATATGTTTTGCCCAATAGTTTTTTCGTAATCATTGAGATGATTCGTCGTTATGTTGAGCATATTCTCGCCATTTTTGTATGACTTATACCACTCAATCGTTTTTTTTAATGACCTGTCAATGTCCCACTTCGGATACCAACCGAGCCTGGATTTTGCTTTTGAACTGTCCAGTTTGAGATAATTAGTTTCATGAGGATTTTCTCCTTCATTAATCGTCCAGGAAGAATCTTCCCCCCATGAGTCAATCATCTGATCTAAAATCCATTTGACAGGTTTTAAATTTTCATCTTCCGGACCAAAATTCCATGCCCCTGAAAAATTTGACCCATCGGAATAAAGATGCTGCCCCAATAAAAGATATCCATAAAGAGGTTCCATCACATGTTGCCAGGGACGGACCGCATCCGGAGAACGAATAACGACCTCTTTTTTATTCATAAATGCTTTTATACAATCAGGGATAATCCTGTCATCAGCCCAATCTCCTCCCCCTATGACATTACCTGCTCTGGCTGAAGCAAGACCAATCTCATGGCTATTATGATCTTCAGGATTAAAAAAAGACTGAAGATAAGCCCCTGTTACCAATTCCGCAGCCGCTTTACTTGAACTATACGGATCATAACCACCAAGCATATCACCCTCGATATAACCCTGCCTTGATTCCTGGTTCTCATAACATTTATCACTGGTTATATTAACAATAGCACGTACTGTTTTAGAATGACGGCAACCCTCAAGAACATTTACCGTGCCCATAACATTCGTTTCGAATGTCTCGACAGGCTCCTTATACGAATACCTGACTAATGCCTGAGCCGCCATGTGAAAAACAATTTCAGGTTGGTACTTCTCAAACACATTTCCTAAATTTTCAATATCCTTAACATCACCAATAATAGAAGTAACCTTGTCCGCAATATTACAAACCTCAAACAGACTCGGTGATGTTGGAGGTTCCTTGGCATATCCAATGACTTGTGCACCTAGTTTAGCAAGCCATAGTGAAAGCCACCCCCCTTTAAAACCCGTATGGCCGGTAATCAAAACACGCTTGGATTTATAGAAATTATTCAGAGATTGATTTGTTTTTGCCTTCTCTATTCCCATATTTTCCATCTGGCTTTGTTTGCATTCCAAAGACTGTTTAAATATTCTCTGTCACGTAATGTATCCATACACGCCCAAAAATCCGTATGTCTATAAACCATAAGCTGTCCATCTCTTGCCAATTGTTCTAATGGCCCTTTTTCTAAGTCACAATCTTCATCCGGTGTAAGATATTTAAATACTTCTTTATTAAAAACAAAAAATCCAGCACTGATAAAATCCGAACTGCTTTCGGGTTTTTCGCTGAATTTCAAAACTTCATCCCCTGAAATCTTCAATTCTCCAAATCCTGCAGCAAAATTAACACCCGTGACTGTTGCCAATTTACCATGGCTATTATGAAATTCCAGAAGTGCCTTAATATCCACATTAGCTACCCCGTCACCATAAGTAACCATAAATTGCTCAGATTTAACATGTTTTTCAATACGTTTTAAGCGTCCGCCTTTTAAAGTATCATTTCCCGTATCGGCTAAAGTCACTTGCCAGCCTGTTTCATCATGTTTATTATGTAACTTTATTTTCTTGTCATTTCCTAATTTAATTGTAAAATCATTATTTAATACTTCATAATTATAAAAATACTTCTTGATCATATTTCCTTTATACCCAAGGCAAATAATAAACTCTGTAATTCCATAATATGCATAAATCTTCATTATGTGCCAGAGAATCGGCTTATCCCCTATGTCAACCATCGTCTTGGGACGGAACTCGGTCTCTTCTTTTAAACGTGTTCCAAGCCCACCGGCAAGAATCACAACTTTCATAACAACCTCCTGGTTTCCCATTGGAATAAAGGCCTGATAGCTCCCGGGACCGGCCCGACATACTTACCTCTGGTAACGGTTCCATCAATCGGATCAACAATATTTAGCATCAACAAATCTCTTTCATAAAAATACACGTGAGATTTACCCATTTCTGACAACGCAAATCCCACATAATAAACCCCATCATTTAAAAAATTTCCCGGGATAAAACATCTGGCAATGTAACGCCCTTTACTTGATTTAAGTTTACCTAACGGATCCAGAGGAGCATCTGAAATCGCAAAGACATAGGTACCTTCCGCGTTATAAACATGAAAATTTGGTGTCACAGATAAATTATCTTCTAATAATTGATACTCCATTTCCACTATGACAGACTCACCAATATCTGCTTCTGAAATTTTCTCATCTTGACTATTAATAATCCTGGCTTTTAGCAACTTTGCGCTCAAGTCACCAGGAAGCTTATCTGCTTTAGTAAAATCTATCTCACCATGACCAGCCCCATTGTTTGAATAATAAAAATCAGTAATTTTCTTGGTTTTTCCACTTTGAATTAATTCGCCTTTTTCCAGAAGAAAACATTTTTCACACAAGGAGTTAATCATTGGCATATTATGACTAACAAATAATACCGTTCTCCCTCCCTTGGCAACCTCATTCATTTTTCCTAAACATTTTTTTTGAAACTGCTGATCCCCCACTGCCAAAACTTCATCAATAATCAGTATCTCTGGTTCCAAATGAGCGGCAACTGCAAAAGCAAGGCGAACATACATACCGCTTGAGTATCGCTTAACCGGAGTATCAATAAATTTTTCTATTTCAGCAAAGGCAACCATTTCATCAAATTTTTTTTCTATTTCCCATTTACGCATCCCTAAAATCGCGCCATTAAGAAAAATATTTTCTCTACCCGTTAACTCAGGATGAAATCCGGTTCCAACTTCAAGAAGACTGGAGACCCGGCCAAATATATTAATATCACCTGTTGTCGGTTCAGTTATACGGCTAAGAATTTTAAGAAGTGTGCTTTTCCCCGCGCCATTACGTCCAATAATACCGACAACTTCTCCTGGCTTTACCTCAAAAGAAACATCCTTTAACGCCCAAAGGATATCATCATTTTGAGCTTCTTCATCTTTAAAATTTGTTAATTTCCGCAGACGTTTGAAATTGTTTATCGGAGCCATAAAATTGTCAACAATGGCTTCCCGAAAGGTCTTATGCCCCTGTTCTTTTAATCCAATGCGGTACAATTTGGAAAGATTTTTAACTGTAATAATAGGAGTCGCCATGGGTTAATAGTAGATCGTTTGATAAATTTCATTCTATCTCCATAGAATATGGTAGTAGAAATTTATCAAGCCGACTAATAATACCAAATCCACTAATTAATACCCGATATTAATTTTACTTGTCTCGACGCTTTTACGAGCAAGTAAGCTTTTCAAAGGAGCACTTATTTAATGGAATTGGTATAATTAAATAATATCTGCGAAATACCTTTCAGTCTGCTTAAAATAAAACATACCCAAAATAAACATAATCGCGCTAACAATTGTTGAAATTAAAATCATTTGTATTGGGAAAGGAACGGTTCCCAGTAAAACTGAACGAAAACCCTCAATGACACCAACCATTGGATTTAATGCGTATAAAAATTGATATTTTTCCGGAATCATGGAAGCGGGATAAACCACGGGCGAGGCAAACATCCATATCTGCACCAAAAAAGGAATCGTAAACTTGATGTCCCTATATTTAGCACTAAGTGCTGATAAAAAAAGACCAACTCCACTTGCGGTAAACATCATTAATAACACCAAAAATGGTGCTAATAAAGTCATTACCGTTGGATAAATACCATAATAGAACATCATGCCTATTAAAACTACAAACGCAATAAAAAAATCCATCAAACCGGCCAAAGCAGGAACTAGTGGGATAATAAGTCTTGGAAAATAGACTTTGGATATCAGATTAGCCCCTCCAACCAAACTATTGCCTGAAGTCGATACTGTCGTTGCAAAATATGTCCAGGCTACTAGCGCGGAAAAACTAAATATCGGGTAAGGTATTCCGTCAGAAGGTATTTTTGCAAGCCTGCCAAAAAAAAGGGTAAATATGACCATAGAAAAGAAGGGTTGAATGATCGCCCATAAACCGCCAAGTACAGTTTGTTTGTACTTTATTTTGATATCCCTAACAACAAAAAAGTAAAAAAGATCCCGATACTGCTCTAATTCTTTAAGATCGATAAACTGCCAGCCCTTTTTGGGCTTAATATGAATATGAAATTTTTCTTCTTTTATTTTTGCATCATTCATTGAATAATTTCTTCTTTAAAAAATTTACAACTTTTTTTTTTATGATAACATCATAAGGAGTGAACGCAACCAATTCTATGATAAAATCAACCCTCAAAAAAATACTTTTTATTATATGATTACAGTCAAATTGATGGGAGGCCTGGGGAATCAAATGTTTCAATATGCTGTCGCGCGAAGTCTATCCAAGGCTCATAATACAACGATGCGCCTGGATTTGACCTATTTATTAGATAGACGTCCCAGAGAAGATTGTGTTTATAGAAACTATGATTTAGGAATTTTTAATATTTCAGAAAATTTTACCTTCCCTTATATGTTGACAAAGCTTATCGGAAATTTGAAAAATAGCCGGCTCACTAGCTTCCTCACAAAATTTAGTATGCATAACAAAAAAATTTTCTCAGAAAAACATTTTTACTATCATAATGAGATAACATCTCTGGAAAATAACGTTTATCTATCCGGGCACTGGCAAAGCCCAAAATATTTTTCTGATATTGTAGATATTATCAGACAAGAATTTACATTTAGAAAACCAATCGCTGATATCTCTGCTGAATTATTGAAAAAAATATTAAAAAAAAACTCCGTTTGCGTTAACGTCAGACGCGCTGATTTTATAAATCTAAAAAATGCTAATAAAAACCATGGTGTATTGGACATGGAATACTATAATAAAGCCATTGGAATTATTGCTAAAAAAGTAGAAACTCCTCATTTCTTTATTTTCTCTGATGATGTTGATTGGTGTACGAAAAATATAAAACCTGATTTTACAACAACTGTTGTCAGCCATAAACATGCCGGTGAGAAATTTAAAGATTATCTGCAACTAATGCTTTCGTGCAAACATTTTATTATTCCCAACAGCACTTTTGGTTGGTGGGCGGCATGGCTTAATACAAATAAAGATAAAATTGTTATTGCACCCAAGAACTGGTTTAAAGATAAAAAAAAGAACGCGCAAACCATGGATTTAATGCCGTCAGACTGGTTAAGGATATAGCCATAAAATGAGGAGTACAGATTAATGCTTTTTGAAGAAAAAACGAAAGGCTATCTTACCTTTTTTTCAAAAGCACTATTAATTGTGGTAATTATACCATTTTTAATATTGTCTTACTTCCCCACTCCCTCTGCTGATGATTTTTGTTTTGCTACACAAGTTATAAACAACGGCTTTATACAAACTCAAATTGAAAGATATCATACTGTAGGAGGACGTTTTTTTGCAACTGGAGTATTAACCTCCATTATGGGCCTCATGAATTTCATTGGAGGAAAAATCTTATTTGTTGAAAAATATTGGATTTTATCAACGATAATCCTTCTCATCCTTTGGAAAGCGCTCTTCATTTTTATAAAAAGCTTATTTTCCAGACAATTGTCGAGCAAAGAAATTTCCTGGGCCGCTTTCACCCTTTTTGTTATCTTTGTTGTGAGAGTTCCCAGCACCGCGCAAGGGTTTTATTGGCTGCCCGCTTCAATAACCTATACCCTTGCCAATGCCTTGACTTTATTCCTGCTTTCACTCCTATTTAGTTCTCAAAACTTCACTGCATTCTCAAGAATAAAAAAAAGCATCTATATTTTGACCTGCATCTTGCTCACCGCCGCAGTGATAGGTTCTAATGAAACCATTATGCTCATTTTATTGATTATTCTTTTCTTTGGAACCCTATATACCTCCATCCATAAACACCCCAATGCTTTTTTATGGAAAACCGTTCTGGTTACCGGCATTGTGTGCGCGATTATAGTCTTTTCTGCCCCCGGTAACAGCGCGCGCCTCAGCTACTTTCCTCAAAAATTGCAAATAGGCACCTCCATTATCTCTGCCCTGAAGATTGCCGTAATCTATTTTCTTGCGTGGTCAAGGAACATTACGGTCATTGGGGCAAGCATAATTCTCTTATCATTTTCCAGTACCCATTCAAACCGGTTTAATTCTTCTAAATTAACTCCACATTATTTTGTAATTTTCATTGTTTTATGGCTCGGTACTATCTTCATGTCTCTCTTGCCGGCTTTTGTATCCATGGGACACAGACCCCCCTTAAGAACCAGAAATACGATTTATCTTATTTATATGTTAGGTTGGTTCTACTCAATTTTCATGTTTGGTTCCACTATATTTCACTCACACGTTCAAAAAATATCAAAATCCCTTATGCCTATAGGACAAATCATTATGATTGCAGGACTCATATTTACAGGAAACTTCCTGCGTGGAGTAAAAGATTTAACCCGTGCCCCTGCTTATAAAATCCAGGTAAAAAAAAGAACTAAACAGATTCAACACGCGATCATACATCAAGCAACAAGCCTGATTACAGTCTCTGCCTATAAAAATATTCCTAAAACAATCACTTTTGATGACATTGAAGTCGATCCCAAAAACTGGAAAAATCAATGCTGTAGCAATTTTTATTCTCTTGACTCAATAAACATATCTCCATAAAGTAAATTTACATGCGAACCTCAAAAAAAATTAATCCTGACTCACTTGAAAAAACTTCATGCCTGCTATGCCACAACGAACAGCAAAGGATAGTGAATGATTTTCCACCTTATATGGTCGTTTGCTGCCGCTCATGCGGACTATATTACCTGTCTCCCCGATTAACCGAAAGGGCTATCCTGCAATCTTATAAAAAAGGATATTTCGAACATAATGAAGACGGATACTTAAATTATGCTGAACAAAAACCCGCCCTTAAAGCAACTTTTAGGCGTTTCCTGAAAAACCTTAAAAAAAACAATTGTACTGGAGGGTCCCTGCTTGAAATAGGATGTGGGTATGGCTATTTACTCGAAGAAGCTGCACAGTTTTTTGATACCCGGGTAGGTACAGATCTTTCTCAAGAAGCCGTCAGCAAAGCCACTCAAAAAGCGGATAAAATTTATCTTGGAGGGATAGAACAGTTATCTCCAGAAGAAGAATTTAATTGCATTATAGCCAATCAGGTTATTGAGCATATCTATAACCCTATAGTATTTGTAAAAAGACTTCTTAACCATCTTAAACCCAATGGATCGCTCATTCTTAGTACACCGGATATCAGCAGCTTTTGGAAAATACTTATGAAAAATAATTGGCCTTCTTTTAAAATGCCTGAACATGTATGTTTCTATGACAAAAAATCATTAATAACTCTAATGCGTAAATCCGGATTGATTAACACGGCATACATAGCCTATCCCCACGCGTTTCCCCTAGAATTAATCTTGTCAAAATTCAAATTAAAGTTACCTTTTAAAATCAAACAACACCTTTGGTTGCCGGCAACAACCATTGCACTCTGTGGAAGGAGAGCAACTCAATGAATAAACCCATATATTCGATTGTCATTCCTGTCTTTTCTGAAGAAAAAAATCTGATCGCCTCCTTCACTAAAATTAATGATATTATCCGTGCCTTAAATGAACCTTATGAAATTATTTTTATTGATGATGGGTCAACAGATAACACCTGGAACATCCTCCTTGGTTTAGCTAAAAAACATCCCTTTCTAAAACTCATAAAATTAAGTAGAAACTTTGGTAAAGAATTTGCTTTAAGCGCGGGATTAAAAATGGCAAGAGGAAACGCGGTCATTACTATTGATGCTGACTTGCAACACCCCCCTGAGCTCATACCCAAAATGATCGAACTATGGAAAAATTCCGTGGAAATTGTTGAAGCTGTTAAGGTTTATCGTGGAGGTGAGCCAATCATAAACAGACTGGGAGCATCTTTCTTTTACAACTTTCTGGATAAACTCTCTGACTACAAATTAAACAATGCCACTGATTTTAAATTAATGGATAGAAAAGTTATTAACGCCTGGCTTAAAATGCCGGAGCGCAACCTTTTTTTTCGTGGGATGAGTGCGTGGTTAGGTTATACACGGATCCAAATTCCTTTTGAAGTCCAAAAGCGTATAGGTGGCAAGTCCCATTGGTCCATTTTTCAATTAGCTCGGCTCGCGATTACCGGCATTACGGCCTTTTCTTCTCTTCCTTTACACTTTATAACACTCCTTGGAATAATTTTTTTCATCTTTTCTATCATTGTCGGCATCCAAACTTTATATATGAAAATGGCCGGTTTAGCTGTTACCGGTTTTGCGACCGTAATCTTACTCCTTTTAATTGTCGGGAGCGTGTTAATGACTGCTTTAGGAATTATCGGCTTATATATTGCCCGAATTTATGATGAGGTCAAAAATCGTCCCCGCTATATTATTACGCAGATTGTTAACGACGATATACTGGACACCTAATCTAGGCTGCCGCGGGAATGACAACTTTGAGAGTTTAAAATATATCGCCCCATATCCTTCAAAGACGCGAAAATATTCTTCCACTTAGCTCCTTTGGCCTTTCCTGCACAGCGTGTAAGAAATTCAATAGACTCAAAGCCAATATGGGCGCCCCCCTTCTTTGCCTCAATAATACGTTCAATTTCCGCGAAAAAACTTTTGGACTGAAGCTTTAACGTAAACAATTCCCGTTTACCTAATTTAATGCCATTAGCGTCTTTCGTTTTAACTTTATACAAAATCTCCGGGATAAAATTAAATCCGAAAGATAAAATACGCCGCCAGACACTATAGATTTCTTTACGATTCTCACGGACACCAATAACTAAATCATAGGAATTATTATATAAACTACTCAAAAGTATTTTTAAATTCTTCGCAGGCCATTGATCGTCAGCAGCAGTTACGTAAACATGTGTTCCCTGGGCCGCGTGAAACAAATCATGAAAGGAACCCGCAATCCCTTGATTGTGTTCATGGCGAAGAATATGTATTCGAATATTATTTAACGCGCACTTTTTTAAAATTGCATAACTATTATCTATACTCGCATCATCCAAACACAAAATTTCCCAGTCCTTTATAAAATCATCACAGGCCTGAATTATTTTAACATGCTCTTCAATAACCTTTTTAATGGAAGCTTCTTCATTGTAAACAGGGATAACAATAGAAAGAACGATTTCAGCCATGTTTTTCCCCAAATTTATGCCCATACAAAAATTCTGTGTTTCGCGGCAAAGCTTTTCTTTCCGGAGTTTCAAATTTCTCTTTAGAAACAGTCGCTGCGTTTAACTTTTCCTCTTCCATTTTTTCTAACTTTGGAATCATCATCACCATAGCCGCCAAAAACCAATAAGGCTCCATAATACGAATCAAAATAAAGGTATTCGCTGTTATCGCGTGGAAAATCATCCCAACATGCCCGGCCAAAAATCCCAAAGCTAACCCCTTATACCAATCATCCTTTGTTGTTCTATAAATGCGCAGAGTAATACGAAAAATAGCGATGAGAAGCCCAACAAATGCTGTAAACCCGATTGTTCCCAACTCAACCAACGTTCGAATAAACTGGCTATCCACAAATCCAACCCCGGTAATTCCATAGCCAATAAAAGGGCGCTTTTTCCATTTCTCAAATAAACTAATCCAATCCTGAATACGCGCTGAAGCGGAGGGCCCTAACGAAACATCCCCGATTTTGACCGCCTTAATGGTCTCTTGCTCCTCTGGAATAAATGTGTAGGCAATACGTTCCTTAATGTTCTTTGGAAAGAAAAACATAGACAAAATAATTAAAATAATCAAAGAACCTATTAATGTATTCCTTGTTTTAAATTTATTAAAAAAAATTAATGTGAAGTACATGGGAATAATAGACATATAGGACGAGCGCGACAAAGTAAAGGCAAATGGCACAAGGGAAAATAAAGACACACCGATTAACGGCCACCGCCATCGCAAAGAGCGCACATGGGTTAAAAGTCCTAGTATTATGGCGAGTAATAATATCTGATATCCCCCAAGAGTATTCGGCTCCCCAATTTCCCCTTCAAATGGCGCGGAAATACGCCCCCCCCCTCCAATTTGAGTAAACGCGTAAATATTCACAATGGCAAATGTAATAATAAAGGCTTTTAAATACACCTTAACCTGAAGCTTATTCTTAAGTAGCCCGCAAACAAGATAATAAATAAAAAAATACTCTAAATATTTTAAAATATAAAATGTTCCGGTGACAGCCCTTAATCGAACAGCCGTCATCCCTATAATCGTCGAAAGGACAAAAATAGCCGCGTAAAAACCAATAAATTTATTGAGAGGCGTCTTGGGAAGAAAATTCAGTCTTCCATGGGCTGCTGTCCGTGCCAACCATGTCAGAGAAAACACCGCGATTAATAAATCTTCAATGCGAAGAGCTACACTTCTTTGATTCGTCACCTCTCCAAAGGATAACTCAGGAGAAAGCAACATCGCAAAAATTAACAATGTCATGGCCAAATCCGTGGCTGCTATGGAAAGAAAAAATACAAAAAAACCAAGCACAATAATAACGGGGACAATGGAAGGTATTACCGTTATAAATTTGCCCATAACCAGGCAAAGCAATGCAGTAAGAATAAAAAAAATATTTGTAATTAAGAAATTATTTTCTTTAAGACGCATGTAGAATCAGGGTTAAACTTTTTCGTAACCGTTCACGATAGTCCCCTCTCCATTAACAACCCTCACCTATTTGCCTTCGGCAAAGTCCTCTCCCAGAGGGAGAGGATATCTGAACACTTAAACTTTTTCTTTCTTAGGAATAAACTCAAGCGGGGCTTTCCATTTTTTTGATCTAAGTTCTTTCCTCTTCTTTTCATCTGTTTCGCTATAATAACGATAATAATATGCTGAATACCCAACCTGAGCCTCTGTTTTAATATCATTAAGCACGATTCCTAAAAGATTCGCATTCGCCTTCAATAAATTTAATTTCGCGCGATTAAGAACATCTTTGGCCGTGTGCCCTACTTTATACACAAGCACAACCCCGTCAACTTTATCACTGAGCGTAATTGCATCGGGGACAGCCATAACAGGAGAACAGTCTACGATAATGAAATCAAAGTATTCTTTTAATTCCTTTAATAATTTATCATACGCATCTGAATTAATAAGCTCTGAAACATTATCCACGGCCTGTCCGCAAGTGATAATTTTTAAATTATTGATGCCTGGAATATGGAGAAGATGATCGATACTTAACCCTCCGCATAAAATATCCACAGAGGTATTAATGGCCTCTTTCCATGAAATATTTCCCATCAAAATGTCCGATAATCCAGGTTCTCGATCCAAACCAAAAATTTTATACGATGTTGGCCTCCGCATATTTGATCCAACCAATACTGTTTTTTTACCCAATTGCGCCATAGCCAATGCTGTGTTCGTCACAATAGTTGACTTCCCCTCTTGTTTATCCGAACTCGTAAACAAAATTGATTTATAATCATTTTTCTTAATAAACTGGACCAAATTTGTTCTTAACATCTTTAAACTTTCCGCGGGCCAGGATTTAGGATCCATAATCGCTACAAGGCGCAATTTCTGATACAGCAGTTTCTTATCCGTTTCATCATAATCCTCTTCTTTCCCAATCAAGACCTCTTCCTTCTTCATATGCGGAATAACACCTAAAATAGATAATTTTAACTCTTCTTCCACATCTGAAATCGTTGATACAGAAGAATCCACACTTTCTTTAATAAAGCAGACCATAATGCCTAACAATAATCCAACAACAGAACTCACTGTATAATTAACAGCCACATTTGGCTTTATCGGTTTATGCGGAACATTTGCCGGGGAAACCACTGTCACCACATCATCAATCACTTTTGCCAGATTTAAATTGACTTCCTCTTTTTGTTTCATCAACGTATCATAGGCTTCAATCAAACGTTCAATATTTCGTTTAAGCCCAACATAACGCAACTGATTTGAAGATAATGATCCCGAATCCCCATAAAACCGATTCACAATGCGATATAAAACCTCCTGTCGACTCTCTAAAAATAATTTTTTAATCATTAAAGATAAATCCACTTCCATATCCGGAGTAATACTGAGGCCGGAAAAATCTTTTAACATGGAAACAATTTTATCTTTAACACCACTAATATTTTGATCTTGTGCCTGAACAGCAGGATGTTTTTTCGTATAATCAATCAAGAGCAGAAAGCGTTCAAATTCCAACTCCAATAAACGGCGCTTCAAACCAATAAAAAGATAGTTTCCTGTTAAAGATTCGCTCATTAAAACTTCCGCCATCTTACTATCGGAACGTTCCTGGAAAGCCGCGTTTAATTTTTTTAAATTATTTTCATTCTGCAGCATTTCTGTTTCAAATTCAAAGGTCCCCTCAATAGTCATTCTATCCAAAACTGCTTTTATATCCTCTGTGACTTCAAAAACCTTTTCATTTTGTTTAAACTTCTGTAATTTCTTCTCTTCCTCAACTAACTGTTTTTGATAAGAAGCTAACTGCTTATCAATATATTTAATAACAGCTATCGATTGTTTTTTGCGTCCCTCCACATTTTCCAGGATGTAAACATCAGCCATGGCAGTCGCAGTTAACGCGACTTTTTTAGGATCACTTGACGTCACATGGATATTAAGAATATTAGTATCCCCGATTCGCGCAATACTTACACGATTTTGATAACTTAATGATAATGCGTGTATCCGTTTCTCCCGTTCTTCAGGGTTTGCCGGAAGGACCTCCATGCGCTCGACAACCTTACGCATAACCGGGAGACTTTTGATGAGACGCATTTCTGTACCTAAACTGTTCCCATTGTTTGAATTTATTGCGGTGACCTGTTGTCCTGAAAAAAGTGTGATTCCCTGCTGCTGCTTCTCAATTTTTAGCTCTAAGGAAGCCTGATAAATCGGAGTTTGCATCTTTGTAAAAACTGCGGTAGAAAACATGACGGCAACAAAAACAAAAACAATAGTGAATTTACGCTTACGAATAATGCGCCAATATTCCGACAATGTAATTTCAGGATTTTCCATAATTAAACTAAGCTCGCTTTATAATTTTGATAGCTCGCAACTAATTTATGCCCGTGTAGGAATATCATTTTTCTAATTTTGAAATTCCTATACTATTAATCAATTCTGTCCGGTAAAAATTTGATTCTTGATTGCGATTGTGTCTTTGCGAGAAGGGCGAAGCCCGACGAAGCAATCTTAGGAGCAGGATTGCTTCGCTTCGCTCGCAATGACACTCTGGACATGAACCTTGAATTCTTAAATTTATCGACGATCTTAAAATTTTTACCGGACACCATTGACTATTAATATAATGCCGGTTGCTTTCCTTTTGGTTGAGGGCGTGCGGGAAGACGTCCAAGTGCATAATAAGCTTCTACCCAACGATAAACAGTCTCTGTAAACCTCTCAACATTCACAACAAATTTGTCTGGGACATAAATTAAATCCCCAGGTTTAATTAATACATCATCGGAACGGTCCCCTTTCTTAATCATCTTCCAAAGATTTAACTTCTGAACCACTGGTTTCTCCGCCCCTCCACGCATAAGCAAAACGCTTTTTAAATTGGCATCATCTTCCTTATAACTTCCTGCTTTCAGAATAGCCTCCATCACTGTTAAATTTGGTTGTAAATAATACATCCCCGGACCTCCAACCGAGCCTAAAACCATAAATCGGCCGGATGTATTAACGGTTATACCAACATTTGGACGACGAATATATTGCCTATACATTTCATTTATAATTGTTCTGGATTGGGCACGACTTAACCCACTGACTTTCATAGCCCCTATTAAAGGCAAATAAACCTTTCCTTCACTGGAAACCTTGTAGACCGCTCCCTGCTTTTTTCCACGATCATCATAAGAGATTGTCAAGGTATCCCCGGGAACAATAATATATCTCGTTTCCTCATCCCCGGTAACAATTTCCAATTGACGAAAAATAAGATCCTTTTGTCGTTCATACGCATTATATCGATAACCAAACTCTTGTTCTCCGGAAGCCTCACGCAACCTCTGCCTCTCACCAACTTCTTTTGCAAAATCTACGTCTGTTATTTGCGCATTCGCGCACATACAAACAAAAATATTAAACAAGATACCCGCGCTGGTTTTTATAAATAAAGGCTTAATATTCATAATTATTTTATAAATTCATCTCACCTCGTGGCTTTAAAAAATGAAGAATTTCTTTTTCCGCCTTAGAATTTAATGGATTGACCACATACACAAGATTTTCTTCCATAAGATCAATCACCTTAGTATTATCATCAGATTCATGCTTCGCGTTTAAAAGAATGCGCACAACAGGCTTTGTCGGCGCGCTCCGGTTACTACCAATAACCATCCCGGTTTCTCCTGTATTTAACATCACAAATCCACCTACCGGATAAATCGATAAGAACTCAACGAATCTCTTTACAACACGACTGTCAAAAACCTTGTTTTTTTGCTTGATAATTAATTTAATAGACTCATAAGGCGTGAGTTCTCTTCGAAAACTTCTTGGATGCGTTAAGGCCTCAAAAACATCGCAGATGGCTGTCATTTTAGCCAAAAAAGAAATCTCCAGACCTGTTTTTTGATTTGGATACCCCTGTCCGCTTATGTTTTCATGGACATCAATAACCGCGTTTAAAACTTTTTCAGAAAAGATCCCTTCAAATTTCTTAACGGATTTTAAGATATGCCCTTGAACCATTCGACTCTCTTCATTCGTCAATTGATGTCCTTTTTGAAAAAAATGCGTATATTCCACCATTCCAAAATCATGACAAAACGCGCACAACCCCAAGTCCATTAAATCTTCTTTAGATAAACCTACACTAATTCCAAACCCAACCGCCAAAATCACGTTATTGACAATATGAGAGACAATATAATTATCTTTAGAAATGTTATAAAAGAAAAGCAACAGTTCATTGTATAAATTACGCGTAAAAGCCTCTATAACCGCTCCAAGCAGCTGTTCAATACGCTCTTTATTAATTTCCTTGCTCAAAGAATCAACCGTCACGTCCGAAAATTCCACATAAAGTTTCGCTAAGGAAACCTCAAAATCCTGAGTGATATCTTCTTTTTCTGATTGTTGAATGTCCTTTTGCCCCATTTTCCTACCTGAAAACCTCTAAAATATAACGCAGGGGCGATTACATAGAATCGCCCCTACTATAATGGATATAATATATATTTTTAAATTATATGAATATATATATCTCGTCAAGCCAATTCAGCAAATTTATACCCAAGAACAATGGGTTTGCAAAATTGAAACATTTTTCTTGCTTTAGACCAATAAGCTAAAGTCGCAAACCTGCCTTACTTGGGTATAACTATACGGCCCAGGGGGATTCAAGTTGGGAGTCGTTAACTACTTTCTTGATGATAAATTCGCCTATAATTTCTTTATTCTGAAGATAAGCTTCTAATAAAGCCATATCGGCAATCCCGTTGATAATTCGAGGTGTTCCGGAAGAATAACGATATATCATTTTCTTGGCTTTTACATCAAAAATTGGCTGAGTGGCCCCTGCAATTTTTAAACGATGCTCAATATAACGCTTAGTATCTTGTTCATCGAGAGGATTTAAATGGTATTCGATCATCAAACGCTGTTTTAGCTGTGGCAATTCCTTAAGGCGTTTGCGCAACTCCGATTGACCAATCAAAATAAGGGTGATCAAAAAACGATCATTTTGTTGAAAATTTAATAATAAACGCAGTTCCTCAAATGTATCAATATCTTCAATGGCCTGGGCCTCATCAATAACAATCACGGTCTCTTTGCCAATGTTTAAATTAGAATATATTATTTCATTAAATAATCGTAATAGCTCCGCCTTGGAGTCCGTGGTTTTCTTTCCTCCCCCCAACTGAAAAATAATTTCTGTCAAAAGCTCTCTGGCCGTCAGTCTTGGATTAGTAACCAGAGCTACTTCATATTTTGACCCAATCAATTCATTTAAAAAAACCCGACTCAGCACGGTTTTACCACACCCATACAACCCTGTTAACAACATCGCCCCTTTTAAATCTCTTACCGTATAAATCAAACGCATCAAAGCCTCCTCATGTTCCTTAGAATAATACACATATTGAGGGTCTGGCGTTAATTCAAATGGTTTTTCTCTAAGACTCCAATATTCTGTGTACAAAATCTACTCCTTCTCTCTCAATTCTTTAATCATTTTTTTTAAAATAGGTGATTTGATTCCTTGCACATCAATTTTCAAGTCATCTAGGGAAGAATCGTCTTCAATGATATCTAAATGAGACATTTCTTCTTTTACTTTAACAGGCTTAAACTCCTTTTTGACAGGAGAAGATTCTTCTTCAAACGCCGGCTTACTAAATTTCTTTTCTTTCTCAAAATTTTCTGCCACGGATTCTGTTTCAGCCACATCCGGTTCTGAAGAATTTTTCTCCTTAATTTGAGGAATATCAAACTCTGGTATTGATTTTATAGACTCCGTTTCTACTTTTTCTTTAGACAAAACCGGCTCTCCAAAATCATCTCTTGACCTTTCAATACCCCCTGAAAAAAGTTCTGAATCTTTTAAAGCATTATGTCCTACTTTCTCAGCAATTTTCCGTTCAGCATTAGTTGCCCCCCAAATATCTTCATTGCTCAAATTCATAAAACTATTCTCCAAATTATCAGCAATAATTTTCTTCACAATAGAAAAATTTCGATGCGTTAGAAAACGTAAAATATACAAAGCAATCAATAAAATGAATAAAATACGTATCCCCACGTCCCAATCAAAAACACTTCGAATAATATCCAAATTACTATCCATCACAGCTTCAACAGCGACAACCCAACCTAATTTTTCAATAGGTAAATATCTTATCATTCTCGAAGCTTGCTTTGAACTATTTTTTGGATAAGTAACCCAACCTTGTTTTTGTTTCTGCATCTGGTAAATCAACATTGAGTGATAACTTTCCCACATCTGAGCATCTTCAATAGAGCGTGCTTTTCTTTGAAAAATATAAGAACCATCACTTTGGTTAATGACAAAAATAACATAATTACCAACATTCTCTAAAGATACTTTTTGTTTATTGATAAGCTCATTGGCAACAAACCGGGCCGTTTGATCTAAATTACGTTTCCATAATTCAGATGACCTCTTGATATAAGCATCTGTTATAAAAAAAATCACGCATAACGTTACTATCACTAATATTAAAAACTGGATAGATATATAAATTCTTTTTATTTGCGATATTTTTTTTGACATCTAATGCTCTCCCAAATTCATTTAGAAATGGCGTCCTTTTCTGATAAAAAATTTGCTGGACACCACACTACTCCACCTTTCTTCCCCTTAGCATCAAAATAGAAATACTTACAAATATTAATGTCGCCTGAACTATCATAAGTAATACCAAGTAACTCGCTTTGGCATTTTCAAGCACCAAAGCACTTAATCCTAAGATAATGCTTGTAATGTAAATAAATATCACAGCGTCCTGCTCCTTAAACCCTAAATTTATCAACCGATGATGAAAATGGTCTCGCCCCGTATAATCTAACCATTCCCGAAAATTATGAACATGACCATTACGAATACGACTGATCGTAATATAAACCATGTCAAAAATTAAAACCCCCAAAATTAATACCGGGATCCCTAAAGCGATAATCGGGCCACGAAACGACCATTCCCCATAGAGTGCAAAGCAAGCCAGCATAAACCCTAAAAATGTACTTCCCCCATCACCTAAATAAATTTTTGCCGGTTTAAAATTAAAAACAAGAAATCCCAGGCAACTTCCAATTAAAATGGCGGTCATGAGAGTCATATAAAACTGACCAAGGTGCAATGTAATCAAAAGAAAAAATATGGATACAATAATCACAAAACCCGTAGCTAACCCATCAATGCCATCCACAAAATTAGTCGCGTTAATAATCCCTAAAATCCAAATAAGCGTAATAATTGTAGCTATCACGTTACCCCATATTGTATCCGGCATGAAAGAAACAATCAATCCTGTGGACATAACAATAAACGATGCCACAATCTGCCCAAAAAGCCTCATTGTTGACGATAACGGCCGAATATCATCAATTATTCCAAGAAATAAAATAATTGTACCCCCAACCAGGATACTTTTAGTCTGAATAGACCAATGGTTATAGATTAAATACACCGTCACAAATGATAAATAAATTACAACTCCACCTAAAAGAGGAATCGGTTTTTTTTGAGTTTTACGAGCAATTGGTCTATCTAAAATCTGAAACTTATTGGCTATAAAGATAAGTTGAGGAGTTAAAACAAGAGTGTAAAGGAAGGCTAAAAAAGCTGGTACAATGAAATATAAAAGACTCGGAACAAGATGCCGATAATTGTCAATAATATAAGAATGAAGAAAAAAAATGAATCCAACAATAAGAAAAAAATTGAGTAACTTTAATAAAACCGTATTACGCCTCCTTACATTATTTTTTTTAAAATCCACACTTGTTCCTCTATTTTCCTGATTCAAGCAACTCTAACGCGTCTCGGACTTCGCTTTTAAGATTCCCCAAATTTGTACCCTGACCGGAAAGACGACTTTCAAGGTCTCTAGTCCTCTTTTGTTCAGAATCAAGTCGCGCGTTAAAATTATCCCTTGTAAGATTTAATTTCTCAGTAAGAGCGTAAATGGCTTCCTGAAGAGCATTGCTTTTTTTACGAACGGCGGTAAGCTGCTCTTCCAAGGCCTTTTTTTTCTTTTTAAGCTCTGTATTAATATCTTCTTTTTCACTAACCACCATTTGACTGGTTTTTAACTTAAGCCCCATATCCCTGATTTTATTTTTTAAAAAAGAATTCTTATCTCTTAACTTTTGTTTCATTTTTTTATCCATATCTTTAATTTTATTTGTTAATTCCTGAATTTGTTTTTGTAAAAAATATCTTTCTTTCTTAAACTTATCCTGCGAAACCAAGTTATCGTTCTTTGATTTCTGCTCTAACTGCCTCATACTCATCTCAGTATTTCGTTTTGTTTCCTGGACCTCCAAAAGCTCTTTACTGACTTTATCAATTTGACCTGATAAACTTGAAACGCGACTTTCTTTCTTAGCCAATAAGTTTCCTGCCGCCTTTAACTTTTCTGACAAGTCTTTTATTTCTTTTTCCAAAGGTAAATTGCTTTCCCTAATTTTTTGAGTCACCACTTTGGCATCTTGCGCTGACTGAGATTTTAGCTCCCGAATTTCGCTTTCTAAAGGTTGCTTGACTAAAGCAATTTTATCAAGAATATTTGATTCTGTTTCCTTAAATTTTTCCATAAGTGTACCCAAAGCATTTTCCAAGACTTTCTTTTCTTTTTTTATTTCAGAAAAACGGTCAGAAAATCCTTCTTTTTCTGAAGATAACCGGGCAACTATTTGTTCCTTATTAGTAATTTTTTGTTCCATTACAGCCAAAGAATTTTCAAGTGTGCGAATCCTTAATTCAAATGAAAAACGACTATTTTTAAGTTTTTCTGTTGATTCAACCTTAAGCCTCCTAAGTTCTTCTTCTAAAACCTTCATATTTTTCTGAATATCCTTTTTTTCCAAGACAAGCCGTGACCCAAAAGTCTGTTTATTTTTACGCAAAGTCCCTTCTAACTGTCTAACTTTCATGATATACGCCTCTTTTTTATCCTGAGAAACCTCTAACTCTTTCTTAATAACACCATACTCCCGATTAATATCTTTAAGAAAGGCTTCCTTTTCTTCTACTAATGCCTTGGTCTTTTTTAATTGATCTCCTAATGACTGAATTTTCTTTTTCAATGGCAACCGGCTTTCAGCAACTCTTTCCTCTATAGAGATTCCCCTATTTTTTTCTGCTAATTCAAGTTCCCGAATTTTTTTCCGCAAAGGAGCTTCCACTAAAGAAAGTTTTTTCTGCAAAGAGGCCTTTGTTCTATGAATATCTTGAGACAACTGCTGGTTTTGTTCCGTGAGAACATTTCGTTCAGCCTGCAAAAGCTCTAATTTTTTTTGAACTTCCTTATATTGTTCCCTGATTTTTTTAATATTCGATCCCTTTTTCTCCACCAGGCTCTCCAAACTTTTCTTCACATTTTTAGTGCGCTTCAACTCTTCATTCAAATGATTACTGTCATTGCTTAACATAGCAAGATTTTGATTAAGCCGCTCCTGCTTTCTTTGTAATTCTTTAACAACTAACTCTTTTTCTCCGGTTAATGCCTGCATTTCTTTTAATTTTTTTTCAAGAGACTGAACCTTTTTTTCTAATGGATCTTTAATTGAACTAATTTTTCCAGCTATAGAGGCCCTCAAATTCTTGATATCGTTCAATAATTGGCTATTTTTCCTTTCTAATTTTCCATGTTCTCCTTGCACTTTGCTCAAATTTTCTTGAAATATATTTCGATTTTTCTGTAAAAATACAATTTGAGAATCTTTGTTTTTTAATTCTTTAATTTTACTATTATATTTAATTTCTACTCCCTTTAGACTTTCCATTAATTGCTTATATTTTTTTTGAAATTCAGAAACAGTCTCATCCATGTTAAGTTTTATAACCCCTAAATTTTCAATCTTTTCATTTTTTTCTTTTAGCGCTAGAGCAAATTTACCTGACTTCTCTTCTAAAATTTTTATTTTTTGTTCAAGCGGAACTTTTGCTGTCGCCACTTTCTCAAAAATAGATATTCGTAACTTCTTCATAGCACTCGATAACTCAGCAATTTGTGCGTCTAAAATAATCCGCTCATTTTCTTCTATCTCTAATTCCTGCTTAACAGCATCACGTTGACTTCTTAAATTTTTCATCTCCGTATTTTTATCCCGAAGCTGGTTTTGCGAATTTTTCTGAATCCTCCTTAACCCTTCTACCTCTTTATTTAATGCGCTAATTTTCTTTCCAGAATCAATTGATTCTTGACTCTGTTTAATTTCAATCTGTTGCAATTCTTTAATAGCATCATTTTTCTTTTTTTCCAATGCTGTTTTTTGCTGTAATGAATTTTTTAAAAAACGAATCTCTTTCTTCAACGCCTCTTTATTTTTAGTAATTTTTTTCTGAGTTAATTCTTTTAATTCTTGTTTTTCTCTTTCTAAAATCCCTATTTTTTCCTGAAAAGAACCGCTAATTGCCGAGATTTTCTGTGGAATTGCCTTACGCAAATCACCAATAGTATTTGATAACGCTCTGAGTTCTTGTTCCAAACGGATTCGATCTTTCTTTGTTGATTCTAACTCTTTCTGAACTATGTTATGTTCTTTCTTTAAGGCCTCTAGAGAGCTTTCCTTTTTCCCGACTAGTTGTTCTATCTTTTTTCGTTCCAGATACAAATTACTCACCTTGCTTTCCAACTCCTTTTGTGTATTTTGAAGCCGCGAATTTTTTTTACTTAAATTTTCTTTTTCCTGAACAACTTTTTTAAAATCCAGATGTTTTTCAATAATTTTGTCTTTTTTAAGCTGCAACTCACGCTCTAACTGTTCAATTTTTCCCTTAAAAGGTTGGATGCTTTGCTCTATCTTATTCCTAATACTCCCCCTCAATTCCGTATTCTTGGTAGATAACACCTGTATCTCGGCTAATAATGGCGTCTTAACCTCAGCCATTTTTCCTGGCAATGAATCTTTCATTTTCTGAATTTGATCCAATAAATTTTTCACATTCCCATCTAATAAATTCTTTTCAGCCTCCATTTTGCTAAACGCGTTGCGAATAGTATTTTCAGTTTCTTTTAAGACCTCTATTTTATTATTTTGTATTTTCAAAGATGCTAAAGCACTTTGATGCTCTATTTGAACACTTTCCAACTCTTTATTTAAAACAGATCCCTTTTCCTGGGCTTCAGCTAAAGCCACCTTTATCTTGTCTTTATTTTTCTGAAGTCCTTTTAATAACACATTTTTTTGATTCATACCCAATCGAGATCTCTCCAACTCTTCATTAAGCCCTTTTATTTTTTTCTCAAGAGGTTCCTTTGCTTCTTTTATTTTCTTATTCATCAATTTTTTTTCTTTTATTATCCTCTCTTGCAACA
Source organism: uncultured Planctomycetales bacterium (assembly GCA_964541845.1). Taxonomy (GTDB): domain Bacteria; phylum Omnitrophota; class Gorgyraeia; order Zapsychrales; family Zapsychraceae; genus CAZIRV01. Next base: position 19,814 of record CAZIRV010000003.1, on the reverse strand, counting down.
CTGATAATTTTTCCTGAAGCGACGCTTTAGCCGCAGCAACTCTAACAGATAAATCAGATTCAATAGTTTTAATTCTTTCTTTCCACAAAATTAAATCCTTGTTCATGCGTTTATTTTCATTTTGTAATAAAAACTGCGTGCCCTTTATTTCCTTTTTTTCTTTTTCCAACGCTATAATTTTTAATTGTTTTTCACCGGCTTCCTGATTTACATGCTCCAAATTATTTTTCAAAGAAATGATTTTTTCTTTGAATGGCTGCCCCGCTTGTGCGATTTTCTGAGGAAGAGTTTCACGATAAGCCTTTAATTTTTCCTGCAATTTTTTAATGGCCCTGCTTAAATTGATTTTTTCCTGATTCATTTCAGTCAATTGATTTTTAAAAACATTATTAATTTTTAAAATGTCTTGAATATCCCCTTCTTTTTTCCTGGAAATAACTTCATTAGCCCTGATTTCCCGGCTCTTTTGATTTAAAACAACCTTTACTGCTTCAATATTTTTAGCATGTAATTGTTCCATTTCCTTGAGTTGAACCTGAAGATTTTTAATTTTTTTCTGTAAAGGTTGTCGGGATGCTTTCACCTTCTTTGATGTTTCCTGCTCTAGCCTTTTAACTTTTCCTGTCAGCGAAAAAATAACTTTTTCTAAAGATTTTTTTCCCAATAAAAGCGAATCAAAATCTTTAGCTAAACTCTTATATTTCTTATCAAGGCTGTCCATCAAACCTTCCTTTTGGTCAATATTTTTTTTGCTCCGCTCAAGCTCTTGCTCTAATTTAACAATTTTATTTTGTAATGGAACTCTTTCTTCACTGATTTTAACTGGAATAGATTTCTCTAGCAGGCTTAACTGATTTTGTAATTGTCCCTGTTTAGTCAACAACACATTCCGCTCCTCTTGAACCTTTAGAAGACTCCCTCTCAACACATTGCTTTCTTTAGATAAATTTTTCGTCTTACTATTAAATTCATTGAGTTTCTGTTGAAGCCCGTTTGTTTGCTTCTCTAGTTGTATAATTCTATTTTGCAAAGGAGCCTTTCCTTCATTAATTTTATTTGGAATGGAGCGCTCTAACTCACTTAAACGTATTTGCAATTCTTTCTGCTTACTCTCCGATTGACCCCGTTCATCCTGATTTTTTTTGAGTTCGTTTTTTAACGTATCTCTCTTTTTAGACAATTTTTTTTGCTCAATAGCATATTGATCTATTATGCCTCGAAGTCCCTTTGAATCTTTCTCTAAAAATGCAATTTTGTCTTGTAGTAATTTTTTAATATCTAAAATTTCTTTATTTTTTAACGACTTAATCTCTTTTTTTTCCTGACTTAAAACTGTATTTTTATTTTCCGAATGCTCATATTTTTTCTGAAGCTCTGATTTCGCTTTAATCACAGCCGCTTGCTTTTTTTTAAGATTCTTTAAAACATCTTCATATCGCGAAAGGGTTCCCTGAAGTTTAACAATCTCATTTTGTAATGGTTCCTTTACACGAATAATATCCTGAGGATGCGATTTTTGCATAATTTTAAATTTTTCCTGGAGGCTATTATAATTTTTATCAAGCTCTATTTTTGTAAGCATTACTTCCTGAGATTCTTTTTCTGCGTTAGAATACTGCTGTTGAATCCCCTCTAATTGCCTTTGCAACGCCCCAATCCTGTTCTCTTTTTTATTAAGTGTCATATTAAATAAATCAATTTTTCTCTCTAAGGGTTCTTTTGCCTTAGCTAATCGATCCGGAATCGAAGCCTCTATGTCTGACAACTTCTTTTTAAAAACCATTAATTCTTCACTCCGTTTCTCCTGTTCCTGGACTTGCTTTTCAATCTGCCGTTTCAATAAACTCTTTTCTTTCTCTATTTTTCCTATCAGCATATTCTTTTTCACTGTCTTTGCTTCTATTATTTTTAAGCTCTCTTCTAAATTTTTTATTTTACTTGCTAATGGCTTTCGTGCCTGCTCTATCTTTCTTGGAACCAAGGCCACTGTCTCTGATAACTGTTTTTCTAAGGCTTTAATTTTGCTCACTAACGGTTCTTTGGCCTGAGCAATTTGTAATGGAAAAGACTTATTAAAAGTCTTAATTTGAATTTCTCCAAGATCAACTTTTTCTTTTAACCTTTTTTTTTGCGCAATGGTATCATCCAACTCCTTTTTAAGACTTTCATTGGTTCCCTTCATTTCTCTGGACTTGACGTCCTCATCTTTTAAGGAATTTTTCATAGACTTCACAAAAGCTTTTAACTGCGCCACCTCCTCTAAAAGAGGTTCCCTGGCTTTACTAATTTTTTGTGGAATAGCATTTTGCGTGTTACGCATTTCTGCTTCCACCCCTTCCAAAGCTTTATGAGAAGATACTAAACTTAGTTTAACTTTATTAAGAGAAAGAGTTAAATTCACTTTTTGTCTATTAAGACTACTAATAATTTCTTCTTTTTGATTAAGGATTTCTTTAGATCTCTTGAATTTATCATCAAGAGATCTAATCTTTTGCTCTAAAGGTCTCATGGAATTACTTATTTTCTCCGGAATGCCTGATTCAAAATTTTTCCGTTGATTCTGAATACGCGCTATTTTATCATTAAGGACATTTTTTACTTCTTCAGCCTTAACTAACTCCTGTTTTAAACTTGCCTGAGTACCCAGAAGCCCTTTATTTTCAACCTCTTTTTGTTTAATAATGCCTTCTGTCGCTACAAGTTTTTTTTCTAAAAACCGAACACTTGCCTCCAGAGGCTTTTTAACTTTCAAAATTTCATTAGGAAAATCTTCTTCTATTTTTTTTAACTTATGAAAAACTTCTGTCCAATTCTGATAAAATTCATCCTTTTGCCTCTGCGTTTTCTCCAGCTCATTAAATAATGCCTGCTGTTTCCTTGAGAGTTGTTCCGAAAATATTTCCTTTTTATTTAAATTACTCTGTGTTTTGTTTAAAATCTGTTCTAATTCCCGCACACGACTCTGCAAAGGCGCTCTGACACTCGCAATCCGTAATGGAGTATCCTTTTCCATTTGCGCGAATTTTGCTTTCACAAAATCCAAATTTTTGTTTAAACTTTCAATCGTGTTCGCTTTAACTTCCAAATTTTTTAATAAAGATATCCTTAGTTTATCAGCATCTTTTAACTGTATTCCTCTTTGATTTATAATATTTTTATGTATAACAATTTTTTCTTGAAAACGCAGAATCTGGTCTTTCAAAGGTTTTTTTGCCTTTGCGATTTCAGTAGGTAAAGATTTTTTTACTTCTGCGAGTTCCCCTTGAATGGACACAAACTTATCCCTAACTGACTTTCTTTCTCCTTTTTCTTTTTCTAATTCTTTCTTTAAAACATCAATATTTTTATTTAACCCCTTCACATTGAGCGTATAGATTTTTACTAATCGCTTTGAGTTTTCACTCTCTCTCTTAAAAACAGCGAGTTCTTCTTCTAAAGGCTTCCTGGCCTTGACCATTGCTATTGGCATTGCCTTCTTTGCACTATTTAATTTTTCTTCTAAAATTTGAATATTTTTTTCTGCCTCTTGTAAATCATGTTTAAAAACGTCTTTATCTTTTACCAAAATATTATTCTGTGAAATTTTAGCTTGAACGAATAGATTAGAAGATCTTAATTCTTTTTTCAAATTCTGAATTTCCTGAATTAATGGAGACTTAACCACACTTAACTGCTTTGGAATAGAATTTTTCATGTCGACTAATTTTTTCTCTAAATCCACAATGGTATCTTCAAGCGGCTTCCTGGCTTGAGCAATTTTAACAGGAGCATCTGACTCTCTCCGCCTAAGATTTTTTCCTAATCGTTCTACAGTAGACTCCAAACTGCCCTTTTCTTTTCGTAGTACTGCCAACTCCTGATTTAAAGCATCCTTTTGCTTAAAAACTGCTTTAATATCATTCTCCATTCCTGAAATAATAACCTTTAACTTCTTGCCTTTATTTTCCAAATTTTGAACCTTTTCAAGCAATGGAACCTCTACTTTCTTTATCTGACGCGGAATAGATTTTTTGACCTCTAACATTTTCTGCTTCACTACTTTCAGTTCCTCTTCTTTTTTTTGCCGTTCCTGATCTTGTTTTTGTATTGTCTTCGTCAAACTATTTCGTTCTTTTTCTAACTCTTGAGCAAAATTTATTTTTTCCCCAACACGACGCTCTAAAGTCTTTAATTTTTTTTCTAAAATTATAGTCTTGCTCTCAAAAGTTTTTTTTGCCTGAGCAATTTTCAGTGGAAGAGCTAGTTCCCTCTTTTTCAAATTCTTCTCCAGAATAATCAAAGACATCTTTAAAGCATCTTTTTGTTTGCGCAAAAGCCCCTGCTCTTTCTTAAAAGCATTTCTTTCCTTAGAAATTACTTCAATTTCTGTATTTTTATTTAGTACAAGCGCCTTTGAATTTTTAAGCTCATTTTGTAAGCTCTCCAACTTAACTTCCAGTGGCTTTCGCGCTTCCTTTATTTTTTCAGGAACAATAGACCTGACCCCTTCTAGTTTTTTCTTTATCAATGTCAATTCTTGCGACAATTTTTCCCTTACTTGTACTAGTTGCTCTTTCTCTTGTTCTTCTCTCTTCTTTTCTTTTGTTAATCCTGATACACTGCTCTCTAACTCTTCAATCTTTGCAATTAATGGCGCCTTTGCTTCTGCTAATCTCTTTGGGGTTGCGGCCTTCAGTCCTGCCACCTTTTTTTCCAACCGCCTTAACTCTTCTCTTTGCCCTTGTTTTTCCTTCACCTCTTTGGCTACTCTTTGTTTAAGCAATATTCGTTCTTTCTCAATCCCGCTGATAACACCTCTTTTCTGTGCTACCTCTGCCTCCACTATTTTTAACTTCCTTTCTAAACTCTTCAACTTAACTTCCAGTGGCTTTCGTGCTTCCTTTACTTTTTCAGGAACAATAGACCTGACCCCTTCCAGTTTTTTCTTTGTCAATGTCAATTCTTGCGACAATTTTTCCCTTACTTGTACTAGTTGCTCTTTCTC
>CAZIRV010000003.1:0-14730 GCA_964541845.1 uncultured Planctomycetales bacterium | reverse complement strand
CTTAACTTCCAGTGGCTTTCGTGCTTCCTTTACTTTTTCAGGAACAATAGACCTGGCTTCTTCCAATCTTTTCTTTAAAAACAATAATTCTTGCTCTAACTTATCCTTTTGTTGACCGCCTTGATTTATTTGACTTTTTAATTTTGATACCTGATTTTCATTACTCTTAAAATCAAAAGTTTTTTGTTTTATTTCTTTACTAGCGCTCTCTAACTTTTTCTCAAAATCACTTTCCATCTTCGCTGTTCTGTCTATTGATTCAGCTAAACTTTTAACCAATTGTTCATTTTTATTTTTAATTTTGGCTAACTCTTTATTAAAATCAAATCGCTTATTTTCTAAATCTTGAATAACCCTCTTCTTTTCCTGTATTTTCTGCTCCTTAGAATTCAGCTCGTTACTCAAATTTTTTATTTTAACATTCAAAAACCTTTCGTTCTCTTTCAATTTTTTTATAGAAGTGTTTTGTACTTGGACAGCTTCCAATTCTAAAGCCTTAATTTTTTCTTTAAAAGGTTTTACTACCTCAACAAGTTGCGTTTCAGAATTTTCTTTTACCTTTTGAACCCTCGATGTTAAATTTTTCAATTTTCGCTTTAAATCTATATTTTCATCCCCATTTTCCTTTAAACTTGCATTTAAATCATCCCGTTCTTTCAGCAGATCCTTAATATTTTTTTCTTTACTTAAAATCAGCGCTTCATTCTCTTGAACATCCCCCTTTAAACGCGCAACTTTCTTTTCTAAAGAATAAGTTCTTCCCATTGTTTTTAACTCAAAATCTCCCTTTAATTGCTTTAACTCCTTCTGAGTATCTGATAATGCCCTGCTCAAATTTTGTTTCCTCATCTGAATTAATTTTACTTCTTTAAGCGCTTCAGATTTCTCCTTATTTAAAATTTGCATTTGACTCTTTTTTAAATCCAGAACTTTTTTATGTTTAACTGACCTATTCTTTAATACCAAAATTTCCTTCATTAAAGTATCTTTAACCTTTGCGACCTTTCCGGATGTTAATTCTTCTATATCTTTTAACTTTTTATCAGATTCAGCTAATTGTTTCTTTAACTCTTCCTTCTCCTTCTTAAAACGTTCTAAATCACCTTGAAAACTTTTCTGAATATTATTCGCTTCCTGAACAGAAGATGCTTTTTTCTTAATTTCGATTTCATTTTCTTCAACCAATTTTTGCAAGGCTCTTATTTTACTTTTTAATGGCGCTTTGACTTCTTCTACTTCAGCTTTCATCATTTCCCGCGAGGTCTTAAGTTCTTGTTTAAGACCATCAATCTGATCATTCAAACTTTTTGTTGCCCTCGCAACCTTAGATGAAATAGCATTCTCTGTTTTCTCTAAATTTTTTTTCACCTGATTTAACGCATCAGTCAACTCCTTTCTTTGATCTGATAATTTACCTAAATTTCTACGCAACTCATTTTTTTCTTTCTTTACTAAGATTGATTGCTCTTCCTTTTTTTGGATCACTGCATCCGATTCTTGCAAACGCTCATTTAATAAACTCATTTCTTTTTCGGTCCTCAAACTTTCCTTCTTAGACTTCTTTTCAAAAAATTCCGCCTGCGCTTTTAAATTTTCTTCTAACTCTTTTATTTTCTTCTCAAACGATTGAACTTCCTGAACTCCCTTATTCGCAATAGCGACATCTTTTGCCTTTAACAATTCATTTAACCTACTTATTTCTTTTTGAAGCAACTTTTTAGACTCCTTAATTTTTGCGGGAATTGAAGCAGTTGTTTTTTGAAGATTAGATTTGAATATAGCCAGCTCATCCGTTAAAAGCGCCTTATCTTTTTCTAAAAACTCTAGTTCTTTTACAAAATTTTTCTTCTCCTTCTCAAGTTTGCTTACAACCCCGCCATGCTTACGTATCACACCTTCCTTTTCCCCAAGTTCTTTCTCCATTTGTGTCATTTTCTTATCTAATTGAATATTTTTATCCGCGGCACTTCGCTCTATTTTAACTAATTTCCGCTCTAATCTCTTAAGCTCCTTTTTTAATTTCGTATTTTCACTTCTTGCGGCTTGCAAATCCAGGACGACTATTTCTTTATTTTTTTGAAAAATGTCAAAGTTTGCTTCCTTCTTATTAATCGCCTCTTCAAAACTTTTTAATTTTTTTTCAAGAATAATAATGTGTTGTTGTAAAGGAAGGACGGCTTCTTTAACCGTCGTATGCAAAAGCTCTTTATTTTTTCTTAACTGTGTTTTCAACTGTTTAATATTATTTTCAAGAGGAATTCTTTGCTGATTAATTCGCTTTTGAATAAGCCCCTCGTTTTCTTGAACTCTTTTTTGTAAAGAAATAGATTTTTTCTCAAACGCCCCCTTTTTCTTTTCTAGTTGAGACATCTTCATATTTAATGCTTCTTTTTCATGCCTCAAATTTTCGACCATTATTTCTTTTTTCGTAACATCTAAACCAATCTCTTCTTTTTGTTTTTCCAAAATTTCTATTTTGTTCCCGATAGATTCCGTTTGTTCATTAACGCGCTCATTAAAAACAAACTCCCGATCTTTTAATCGATTTTTTAATTGGGTAATTTCATCTGCCAGCCTTATTTTTTCCTGCCGAAAGGCTGTCATCTGATTAATAAGATCTTTTTTTTGAAGCTTAAGATTTTCAATAACTGTATCGCTATCAAAAGAGCTGCTATCGATCTCAACCATCTTACGATGAAGATCAAGGATATCACCTTCAAGGAGCTTTTTTGCCTTTACAAGTTCCTCAAATTCCTTTTTTATTAATCTTTTCTCAGAAATCAATTTTTCAATAACAAAATTTTTCTGTTGAAGGGTCTGACGAAAAAATTCAATAGAATTCTCACCTTCCTGAGCGTAACTCACTGAAATTAAAATAACCAAAAAAACTATCTGGAAAAAAATAGTGCGCTTAATATTTTTCATTTTATTTTTAATCCCCTTCTAGACTCTGTGTGACCATAAATTAAATTTTATTGCGTTCAGAATCCATAATTCGAGCCATACGCTCTAATTTCTTTTTTAAAATTGAAATAGTCTTCTTTAACTCTCTTATTTTTTTATCACTTCCACTCTCTTGCATTTTTTTTAAAAAAACTTTTAGCTCCCTGTTTTCCTCTTCAAGCATAGAATTTTTAATCTCAACTTTTTGAAGCTTTTTACGTTCTTTTTCTATTTTTATTTCAAATTGAGAATATTTGGCTTCCAGAGATTTTTTTTCACCCATCAATTCCGCTAAATTATTAGACAAAATAACATAATTCTCAGATAATTTCTTCATTTCTTCTCTTCTTTCCCTCTTTTCAACCGCTAAAGATTCCGTCAATAATTTTGAACTGAGTCTTTCTTTACCAACCTTTTCTTTAATACCGTTATCGCGCATTCCAACATTTTTCTTTTGAGTCCCTTGAACCTCCAAAATAATTTCATCAGCGCCGGCAATTTTCCTTAAACTATTTCCAACTTTAATTCTCTTAAAAGAAATTTTTGTTTCATACTTCCCTTTAACTCTGACAGCCACTAACTTGGATATAGCACCGGAAGATTCTGAAACCTCTAAATAGGTAACAAACTCCCCTCTATTGCGCACCTCTACAATATCACCTGATTTAAGATATTGATTGCTTAAATCTGTGAAAGCAATCTTATACTTACGATTGACGTTAATAATTTCTCCTGAGATATCACTTGCCGAAAATACAATAGTGGGGGAAATAGAAAGAAAAATAGCCAGTATGAGAGTATGAATGCTCTGCTTACACATAACTTTTAATAAATATTACTATTGATGAATAAAATTATATTATAGATAAGATTCTGAAGAATACTACTCTTTCATTCTGTATTTTTCAACAATAAAATGCTTCATTTTACGTCATCATTTTCCAACTATTCATCTCTTTCAAAAAGAGATGATCTGTTGAATCACTGGCAATAGGGGTTACAGTCACGTAACCAGCATTGAGCGCATAGGTATCAAATGACATATCTTTCCGCTTTACGGGCGTTTTAGCCGTCATCCAATAATATTCCCGTAAACTTGGATCCGTACGCTTACGAAATGTCCCATGAATAGGAGTCATACACTGACGCGTCATTTTAATGCCTTTAATCTGAGAGAATTTTTTATTCGGAACATTAACATTCAAAAATGTCCCTTTTGGTACATTATTTTTCATCAAAAATTTTATTAATTTAGTTGTGCACTTTGCCGCGTAAACGAAACAGGGATCACGAAAAGTATCAAGGGAAACGGCCATGGAGGGGATTCCAATGAGCGCGCCTTCACGGGCTCCGGCTACGGTTCCGGAATAAAAAACACTGCATCCGTCATTAGGACCCAAATTTATTCCGGAAATAACCACATCCGGCCTATTGTTTTTAAGTAAAACACTTACAGCAAACTTCACACAATCCGCAGGAGTTCCTTTGACTCCATAGCCAAAAAAGGAGCCTTTACGATTACATTTTCGATAAAAAATCGGATGTGATAATGTTATCCCATGGCCAACAGCACTTTTTTCTGAATCCGGAGCCACTACGGTTACCTTTCCGATTTTCTTTAATTCTAAATAAAGCGCATAAATTCCAGGAGCATATATTCCATCATCATTGGTCAATAAAATATGCATAAATAATTTCCTAGCAAAATATTAAATAAATTTCTATGTTAGTGCAGATAAAATGCGCGTGATACTCCCTGCCTATTTTTTGCTCATAACGTCTAACGCCATCCTCAAAATCAACTCTCTCTGCTATCCAGCTTGAAACAATTAATTTTAAAGTTCGATAAACCGTTGTATAGCCAATTTCCGGATGTTTTTTCCGTACTAAATCCCAAAAATCTTCAGCACTCACATGCCTATCTGAATCTAAAAAAAATTTTTAAACATACTCACGTTTCAGGGCTCTCTTTAGTCCCTTTTTATACATTTTTGCCAACCCTTATATTGAATATTCGGGGTCAAGAATTACAGCTTGAACCAAAAAATCCACAATTTTTTGAATTGACTGCTGTAAAGAATCAAGGTCCCCTACCCTAGAAAGAGTTAAATCGACACAACCTTCAGAAAACCGGCTCTCTCCAACGTTAATAACAATAGTTTGATTAGGACGATTAAGTGTTTTAAGAATACCCAACTCATACTCATCAACGTCAGAAATACTCGTAATAAGAATCAGTCCGGAGTCGGTGAGAACATGCGCCATTTCACCTAATTGACGAATATGATGAATTTTACTTAAGGTTTTATTATTCGTAGTGACACCTGAATCTAATATTTCATTTGAAATTCCTAAAAAATAGGTAAATTTTCCTAACTTAAACAGGCCCTCTTCTAAAGCTTTTGCAATATCTTTTTTTCCTGTCTCTGCTTCCCCTGTAATAACCACAAGTGCGGATTTATGTTGATATTTCGCACAACGTTTTGCCGGTGTAATATCGCTTCGCTCCCAACAGAAATTACGGGTTTTTATATGTTGATTAATAACACCTTCTTCACCAAAAACCGGCGCTAAAATAATTCCGCCACCGGCAATTTCATAATCATCAACAATAACAAAGCGCCCCATTTCAGAAATAAAATTGACTTCATCAAAAACAATAGGTTTAAGTGTCTCGAAAATACATTCAGCCACATCATGACGATCAACTTGCGCTTTATTACTGATTGAGGAAAGCTCAGAAGCATCTAAAACACTCCTAATCTCAGAAAGTACTACGGGAACCTGTTGCGTGACTATTTTTAACTTATAATTTTTCCCTTTAACTAACGGCTTTTTACCCATCCAAAAAATATTTGCCTTAAACTTTGTGCTCACATGAGGAAGTTTATCTCCGACTTTACACATAACATCCCCTGGACGAATATAAATTTGTGTCTCTAAGGTCACTCCCGTACTTTGTCCGGCAAAGGCATCATCATGATTATCCACATTAAAGCCTTCAATATTTTTAATCTTTGATGTCTTATTTGACGGGAAAAAAATAACAGTGTCTCCAATTTTAATTGCCCCGGATTCAATTCGTCCCGCGACGATCCGACGATCGTCCCCTTCTTTTGTGAATTTATAAATATCCTGCACTGGAAACCGAAAGGCTTGTTCATAGTTAGGTGCTGCTTTGGCAAAATCATCAAAAGCTTCGAGTACTGAAAAATTATTATACCAAGGCATCTTTTGAGAAAATCCGGCTATATTAGCTCCCTCGCGGGCACTAACAGGAATAAAATTCTGAGGACTTAAATTGATTTTTTTTAAAAATTCCAGATATTCTGTTTTAATGTTTTCAAAAACCTGCCTGTCATAATTCACTAAATCCATTTTATTGACACAGACTGTAATATTCTTAATTCCTAAAAATGACATCATGTATCCATGACGCTTAGAATTTTCTTTAATACCTTCATTAGCATCAATCAAAAGCATAGCCGCTTCTGCGCGCGCGGCTCCGGTAATCATGTTTTTCAAAAATTCAATATGACCAGGAGCATCAATAATAATATAATCACGTTTTTTTGATTTAAAAAAACTTCGTGCCGTATCAATAGTAATTCCTTGTGCCTGCTCATCCTTTAAAGCATCTAAAAGAAACGCGTATTCAAAAGGCTTCGCATTCCGTTCACAGTTGGCTTTAACTGCTTCTAATTTTCCTTCAGGCAAAGACCCTGTATCGGCAAGTAACCGTCCGATTAAAGTACTTTTTCCATGATCAACATGCCCAACAATAACAACATTCATTTGGCCGAGAACTTCTCGTCTCGATTGTTCGCGACCTGTGTCTTCAATCACATGTAACCATCCCTTCTTAAGGTCTCCAGACCCCCGCCGTCATCTTTATCTTGCGCGCGTCCGGAACGCTCAGCAATATTGACAAACTTTCCTCCACGTAATTCTTCAACAATATCTTTGACATCCTTAGCTGTAGACTCAACAGAACTTGTGCAAGGATAACATCCCAATGAGCGATACCGTGTCCCATCCCCCCGATCAAAATATAATGAAGTAATAGGAATATTTTCTTGTTCAATATATTCCCAAATATTTAATTCCGTCCAATCTAAAAGAGGATGGATTCTTAAATGAGTCCCCGGAGCAAAATCTGTTTTAAATTGATTCCATAATTCCGGGGGCTGGTCTCCAACATCCCAATCATTATTTCTGTCTCTTGGAGAAAAATAGCGCTCTTTGGAACGGCTGCCTTCTTCATCAGCACGAACACCGACAATCACTCCCGTATAAGGCTCCTTATTGCTATCCAGTTCATATTCTCCTGTTGTATGATTCATACGATATCTTGGCCAATCACCGGCAAGGGTATGCTTAAGGGCTTCTGATTTTAATGCCTTGCAGCATGTAATTCGATCAACATTACCATCCGGAAAAGTTTGTTTCTCTTCTAAAATTTTCGTATTTTGCCCATAAACCATATTGAGCTTCCATTCTCGCGCTAATCGATCACGATATTCAATCATTTCCGGAATTTTATAATGTGTATCAATATGGACTAATGGAACAGGAACATGATCAAAAAATGCTTTACGCGCAAGCCAAAGCAAAACCGTGCTGTCTTTTCCAATAGACCAAAGCATGGCTAAATTTTTAAACTCACGATAAGACTCTCTTAATATATAAATGCTCTGAGATTCCAAAGTATCTAACTTTGTCATTACTTTACTCATGAATCAACCTCATTTTCACGTATATCTTTTACTCGAAACGGATTATTATGCAGACCGCATTCTTTTTTTTCCGGCTCTTCCCACCACCATCGTCCGGCACGAATATCTTCCCCTTCTTTCACAGCACATGTGCAACAAGCACACCCGATACTTAAAAATCCTTTTCGATGCAAAGGATTAATATCCACATTATTATTGCGAATATACTCATGTACCATTTGATAATTCCAGTCAGCTAAAGGGTTAATTTTAATTTTTTGATTGGCTTCATCCCATTCAAAATTTTCTATATTTCCACGCGTTACTGATTGCGATTTTCGTAATCCACAAATCCAGGCATCTACATCATTTAAAGCCCGTTGAAGCGGTTCAACTTTACGTACCGCACAGCAAAACTTTCGGTTTTCAATACTTTCATAAAATAAATTAACCCCTTTTTCCCTCACCATATCTTCTACAACTTTTGTATTTGGATAATAAACTTTGATTTTCATAGGATATTTTTTTTGTGTTTTAGCAAGCAACTCATAAGTTTCAGGAAATAAACGCCCAGTGTCTAAAGTAAAAATCTCTATCTGTGGTGCAACCTTTGCGATAATATCTGCAATTACCTGATCCTCTTCTCCTAAACTTGAAGCAAAGCTTACTCCACTTCCAAACTCTTCGTAAGCAAACCTGATGATTTCCTGTGAAGTAAAATCCTTTGTTTTTTCTAAATATTTCCGAATTTTTTCTTTATTGCTCATCATAACTATCCTCTTCTAATAGATCGTTTGATAAACTTCGCTCTATCTTCATATATAATATAGTGACAATTTATCGTCGGAATATTGAAAAAATATAGCCTTCAGAAATGATACGAAATTTATCAAGCCGACTACTAGGAGTCTGTCTGAAAAGGAAATTTTTATTCAGAACAAGACGCGAGACGAAAAAAATGCCGGAGGCGTACATGTGTACGTTGAGGATTTTCTTGAGTCTTGCAACGCAGGTCTGGATAAAAAGATCATTCTCGGACGGTTTCCTAGGCCTCGAAGTATTGTTCCATTGAAAAGTAACGTTCCCCTGTATCACTTAAAATACATACAACCCTTTTACCACTTCCTAATTCTCTCGCCACTTTAACAGAGGCCACAACAGCCGCCCCAGATGAAATCCCTACACATAACCCCTCTTCCCTTCCTAATCGTCGAGCCATACTAAAAGACTCTTTATCACTTACCTGAATAATTTCATCAATAACATCACGGTTTAAAATTTCCGGAATAAATCCTGCTCCAATACCCTGAATTTTATGCGCCCCGGCCGGTTTTCCAGATAAAACAGCGCTCTTTTCCGGTTCTACAGCAACAATTTTAATAGCATCACTACTTTTCTTTAACATTTCTCCTATCCCGGTAATCGTACCCCCTGTCCCAACACCAGCAACAAAAGCATCCAATTGTCCCTCACACGCCTCCAATATTTCTTTCGCTGTAGTCTTTCGATGTGCCTCAGGATTAGCCAGACTCCTAAACTGAAGAGGTACAAAACTATCAGGAATTTTTTTATGCAGTTCTTCTGCTTTTTCAATAGCTCCGGTAACACCTTTTTTTGCCGATGTTAATATAACCTCTGCACCATAAAATCGCAACAAATAAATGCGCTCTAAACTTAAATCCTCCGGCATGGTCAAAATACAGCGATACCCTTTAACCGCGCAAATCATGGCCAGTCCGATCCCTGTATTCCCTGTTGTCGGTTCAATAATCGTCGAATTTTTTTTCAAAATGCCTTTAGACTCCGCTACTTTAATCATCTCCAAACAAGGCCGATCTTTTACACTACCACCTGGATTAAAGGACTCAAGCTTCCCTAGAACTTCCGCGCAATCTTCCCCACACGTAATCTTATTGAGTCGAATTAATGGCGTACGCCCAATTAATTCCGTAATATCATTTGCAATTTGATTACTACAATACACCATATATTCCTTTACCTATAACCAATCCCACTTCGGAAGTGGGGTTAGGTTCATCTAAAAAACCACATTAATCCATAACTCATAAAAAATGTAATAGTCGGATTAATAATCCATGTATAAAGTGTTTTCTGTGTCAACGGATTACTGAACGTTGACTCATGCCCATCTTTTAAACTTGAAACCGCAAAAATAGCTCCCATTTTTAACATAACAAACGATTGTGGAATTCCTAACATAGACGCAACAAGCATCAAAGTTCCACTAATAACAGAAATAACAGAAGCCGTTAATAACCCCAAAGGGACGATTCTATCTCCCGCTGTTTTTAAAGATCCTCGAAATACAAATGCTCCCAGTCCATAAAAACACGCAAAAATAAAAAACGCCGGAGAAAACGCAAATTTCCCCAAAGCTATAAGTGGTCCAACAACATTAGCGACATTATTCGTTCCTACGGAAAAAGCATTATAACAATTTGCCGCGATAACAAATTTTTTAAGTTTTTCCTGATGATTAATAAAACGCTCATAAACCCAATAATTTTGCTTTTTCGGTGGATAAATGAAACCCGTCAAATAATGCGTCAGAAAATAACTAAGAACGGGTAAAAAAATCCAAAATGGAATCAAATAATAGAGTGTGTTTAAGTTAACTTGTCGAAAACAAGCTCCAACCCCGGCAATAGCAGCCACTGTCACTAAACTGGTTGATTGCGGAATATGCATCATATTAGCCACAAACATACTTAAACCGGCTGTAAAAAAAATAATTATGATTGCTTTCTGAGTTATCAACTCCGAAGGTACAATATTCCTGCCTAAAGTAATTGCCACATTCTTTCCCAACATAACAGAACCTAAAATAACAAAAACAATAAAAAGGACTCCTGCTGTCCTTTTGGACAAAATCCTTCCACCGTAAGAAGTCGCAAAAGCTGCCGCAAAACTTGCTCCCCCCATATTTATCGCAAAAAAAATACCTAATAGTATTATAAGAACAATCATATTTAATACCAATTCCAATAAACTACCTCGGAGCAAACCCACGAGGTATTGACCTAAACATTTACAAACGAGGCAAGCCTCGAGGAATTAAACCCAGTTTAAAGATTGGCAGAATAATTTTTTTGGCCAATCTCTTAATTAAATGTACTCAGGTAAGACTGGCCTGCGACTTTAGCTTATTGATCTAAAGCAAAAAAAAAGTCTAAGTTTCGCAACCCCATTGCTCTTGGGTATAATTACCAAAATCAAATCTGCTTTTCTCGAATGTTCTAGCGAGAATAGTGACATTAACATAAAAAATTATTTAATGAAATTGGTATTATACCAATTCCATTAAATAAGTACTCATTTAAAAAGCTTACTTACTCCAAAAACGTCGAGATAAGGAATCGTTCAAAAATAACCTCGACAATCATGACATAGGTGTTGTCGGGTTGAGATATATAGTTGTCGAGGTTATTTTTGAGCCGACCCTAAGTAAAATTAAATCAGGAATTAATTAGTGGATTTGGTATTATTATCGCTATACTTTTCTTTGTCAAATACAATTTAATAGCTTATCAACAATTTTAGCACTTCCTGAAGGCATAGGGTATTTGGTAAGGTTTTTAAGGCTTACCCACTTATGTGTCGCATCACTATCAGGATAAGATTTAAGCTGACAGAATGAAACATGAAGCTTTACACGATATTGCGTATAAAAATGACGAACGCGCATAAAATGCTTTGACTTCTCCACTTCAACACCTAACTCTTCTTTAATTTCCCGCTTTAGAGCCTGTGCGGGAAGCTCTCTTTTTTCAATTTTTCCACCGGGGAATTCCCAAAAATCCGCCAGTAACCCCTTAGAAGGTCTTTTTTGAATAAAATACTTTCCTTTACGCTCAATAATCCCAACAGACACTTCTAAATCTTTCAAAACTTTTTTTTTAATCTGCGGAATAATTTCCTGAATGCCTTTTGCATATGCCCGACATTCTGTTTTAAGAGGACATAGAGAACAAACCGGTTCCCGATTGCGACAAACCAAGGCTCCTAACTCCATCATTGCCTGGTTAAACGATCTTAAATTTTTTTTCGGCATGACCTTATCTAAAAATTCTAATATAGCTTTGTCCTGTAATGTGTCCGCATATCCTTCCCTGGCCAAAACGCGCATAATCACACGGCGTACATTTGCGTCAATAATTGGCTGACGCATATCAAAAGCAATGCTCAAGACGGCTCCCACTGTATATGGCCCAAAACCAGGAAGCTTTCTTAATTCTTCCGGATTCTTTGGAATAGACTCTTTATATTGTTTAACAATCATTTTTGCAGATTTATGAATATTTTTTGCCCGGGAGTAATACCCTAATCCCTGCCATAATTTTAAAATTTTCTGCTCTGAAACTTTTGCTACATGCCTTACCGTTGGGAATACTTGAATCCATTTCTCATAATATGGAATCACCGCGTTAACCGTTGTCTGTTGCAGCATAATTTCAGAAATCCAAATTTTATAAGGATCTCGCGTCTCTCTCCATGGAAGCTTGCGGGCTTTTTTCATGTACCATCTAATCAAGAGTTGAGAAAAAGAAGAATCATTCCTCACAAACTAATCCTCGCTCTAGCTCGGGACTTGTCCAAAGGGGCTCTGTCCCTATGGAGACTCCTGCTTCTGGCGGATTCGGTTACCCCCTCGAAAGGGGTTGCCTGCACCCCCTTCAAACTTCCCCCAGACATCCAGGATTGACTAACTTTAGAATTCCTGGACATTTTAATTAAACATGCTAACAAATAGATCTGATATTTGCTCATGCTGCCCCACAGGACGTGTGATTTGAAATTTTATGGAAGGATATTTGAGTTGCCCCTGATACACAATCTTTGGAATATCTTCATCAACATATTTTCCTGAGTTTAAAAAATTCAAAAGAACAACAATCTCAGAGGCCCCATCCTTCACACATTGATCAATTCCTTCTAAAATTGTTGGGTTCTCAATTTCCAAAAAAGCATAATGAAAAACAGGAATCACACTTTTTTGTTTAAGCAAATGAATCAAACATTCAATTTCTTCTTTTGCCTTTAATGATCGGCTCCCATGGGACACAATAAGAATTGCTTTCATATTTACAAGTACTCCGGATTAATTGTTTTTATAGGATTAGGAGACAACGATACGTTTAACTTTGAACCAAATGAAAAAGGAAAACTTAAATGTGTTCCGTCAACAAATATTTTTCCCTCCCTCATAAGTGAAGTAATGTTAATCTTATGACGTGAACTCAAAATCCCCCCGGTAAGTTGATAATTATTTTTAATCCCATAATATAATTCTCTCGGTTTATACTGCATTTCCTTTTCTGTTTTATTCATCAATTGCCCGCCGGCTGAATGAATTGCCCCGGAACTTCCACAAGCCGTAGAAATCCATATTCCTGAGTTCCGTTGTTCTTCATGCACATGTCCTATTTTAAGACAATACCGACTCATAGCCGCAGGGTTTTTATGACAAATTAAAACATCATTCAAGGCATCTATAGGGTCAGATTTTTCATCAATTTCCATTCGTAAACGATGCAGCAATTGTAGTTTTAATTTATTCTTTAAAACAGACTCAATAATTTTTTTAAAATTATGTATCCCTGCGACACAGAGCTTCCCCACACTATAAACAGGAGAAGAATTAACCCCTATAATAATCTGATGCGTAACTTTTCTAGATGCCTCCAAAAAGGTACCATCCCCTCCAAGAGTAATAATAATATTATATTCCTCATACCTAACATTTTTACCACGCGGAAACTTGTCATATTTTATGCCATACTGTTTAAGTGTTGACTCCACAACTTTTAATGCTTCATAGTGCTGGTCATGAGCCCCTTTAAATCTATTCATTTGCCTCTGCATCCCAGGATTATTTTTAAAATAAAAGGGGGCCTTACGTTCAAAAAAATAAATTTTGTAAGAACTCTTTTTATGTAACAACAACACTTTTTTAGAAAAAACCATCCTTATCTCCGCTTCTTATTTGCTTGCTTGCGCAAAATGTTTATCCTTTTTTTAGCCGCGTTCATTCTTTTTCTGAATCGTTCACGTTTTTTCCTAACCGCTTTAATTTTGTTTTGAGCCTTTTTAATCCTTGATCTCCTACGTTTTTCTTTTGTTTTCTTTTCATTTAATAATATCTTTCTGCGATTTTCTTCTTGTCCTCTTTTCTTCTTCGCTAAATCTGCTTCTATTTTTTTTTGTTTTTCCAATTCTTTTAAATATCTTTTCTTAAACTCCCCCTGCTCTTCTTTACTAGCATTTTCCCAGGACCCTTTCCCTTGTTTCTCAAAATTATATCTCACAGCAAGAGAAGCGCCTTCATATCCTCCTGATTTCTGAGTATACTTCTTCTTTTGGTTATTTCCCTTTCCTGATTTCCTTTGTTTAATTATCTCCCTGCTTCTTAAAAAAATTTTTTGTTCCTTATCACTTGCCGAATACCAATTCCGCCCCATTTTCTGCTCAAACTCCTGTTTAATTGCATCAGACGCGGGGGCAGCAGCATAGGAATCAACTGCCCAACTCCCAATAATCAACCCGACAACTATTAAACTAACGCGCAGTGCAAAAATTTTGCGACATTTAGATGCTTTTTCTCGACAAGCCCACCCCATGTTCGATGTTGCAGGACCTCTGCTCTGTGCTATAAAAATATTTTTTTTAAATGAATTCATCTATAGTTCCTTTCAAACTAGGAAGTACTTGCAATACAATGCCCTAACCATGCGGCCCCCAAACAAATAAAAACCTGAAATAACACATTTATAAATGCCACTAAAACCTGCGTATTTTTCACCAATAAGACTGTTTCATAGCTAAAGGAAGAAAATGTTGTGAACCCTCCCAGAAGTCCAACTATAAGAAATAACCGCGCCCCATCGGCTAAAATATGTTTTGATTCTGCAATGCCCCCAACGAGTCCAATAACAAAGCACCCTATAATATTTACAGCTAATGTCCCATATGGAAACCAATGGTTATCAGACAATCGGTATACCCAACTGCCGAGAAGATAACGCGATACTGAACCTAAAAAACCTCCGCTACC
>CAZIRV010000002.1:40630-47586 GCA_964541845.1 uncultured Planctomycetales bacterium | reverse complement strand
TAACCCCATAACAATTAGCCCTGAAATCGCGGTATAAAATATGGAGTTTAATCTATAATAAATATTAAAAGGCAAGCCGAACGAACGCACAAATGGTTTTATCTGATTCAGTAATCTAAGCCCTAAATACTCCAGCGGCGCAGGGCTTCCCTGTGTTTTCGCCCCCTTTAATAACGTATCTAAATACCCTCGTGTTAAAGTAATATTTAACGTCATATCTTCATCTGTCCAAAAATCCTTTTTCTCCGCGGCTTGAAACGCTTGCGTAATAAACAGAATAGAAAGACAAAGCGTAAAAAAGGCAAAAAAGGCTACTCTATATTTTATGCAAATATTCATTGACTGAATAATACCAAATCCACTAATTAATTCCTGATTTAATTTTACTTATCTCGACGTTTTTACGAGTAAATAAGCTTTTTAAATGAGTACTTATTTACTGGATTTTGTATAACTTCCGCGTAACTTCTCGCAGTGTTATCGGGGGCATAGGGGAGTCACCTAAAAGTTCTAAAACTAAACCTCAACATCAACTATCAACGGCAAATGATCTGAGGCTAGTTTATCCAATTTTGTTCTGGGAACTTCGACATTCTTAACTTCAATAGCATTCCCTACAAAAATATGGTCAATGCGTCTTAATGGCATATGTCCAAACCATGTGGCTTGTGGCTTATAATTTTCTAAAGTTTCCTGGGCATCGCGTAAGGATGCTTCTTTGATTGCCCGGCATACTTTGGAATTAGGCAACGCGTTAAAATCTCCCAAAAAAATTGTTAAACCATCACATTTTAAATCGCCTAACCACTCCGAACCAAGTAACGTCCGGACCTGCGCCCAATGCTCCTTTTTTCTTAATCCCAAATGAGTGTTAATAACCTGTAATCGAATATTTTCATTAATATCCACCGCAACCCATAATGCCCCTCGAGGTTGCCAATGCGCGTTTTCCGCCCTTCCAGGCAACTCTTCTATTTTCATCAAGCGGATGGGATAACGGCTGAGAATCGCGTTGCCATACTGTTCCTCTTCCACCTGAAGGACCGGGTGAAAATGATACATCATCTCTAAATGTTTAGCGATCATATTGGGCTGATCAATATTTCCTGTACGTTTTTTCGTCATATCTAATTCCTGAAGCGCCACAATATCCGGTTCATGACGTGCAATGGCACGCGCGATACGTTCCGGAGAAATTTTACCGTCCATGCCAACACAACTATGCACATTGTACGTCATGATACGAACCGTTCTTCGTTTATTCCTCCCATCATTCCCATTAAGCTCGCCCTGCGGGGATTCAATATTTTCTTTAACATGGATTCCCGTCTTCGCGGGAATGACATCATAAGAACGTCCTAAAAACCGCAACGCCGCTTTACGGATATCTTGCGTCCGCAAATATATTCTTTTACCTAAAAGACTGCCCGATAAGCAGTCTCCAAAATGCAAATTAATATCAGCGGGTATGAGTGCAAAAGCATTGGTTTCTTCAATCCCGGGACCCGCGTGGGCCCCATTTTCTATCGGAAAACTGTAAGGGGGTTTTCCAGGACGCCATCCGGACAAAGTAAATACTCCAGCATCAGGATGATGACAAATAGAAATAAGATCCCTGGTAACCTCTTTTAAATAAGGATGCTTCCCTAAAACCTTTTCTGCGTGTTCCGGGAAATCAAATATTCCCTCTTCATTCCATGCTTTTAGTTTTCCCTCCCCATCAGAAGCCAAAACCAATGGAATCTTTGCTTCACTTACTAACTTTCCGGCAAAACAATTCCTTTCCTCCAAAGTCAATTCCTTAGGAAGATAAACATTGGCGGTTGGCCCAATCGCTGTAACGATGATATGTTCATTATTCCATTTTTCTTCGGTCTCAGTACCGAATAATAATTTCTGGAAAATTCTTCCTCCCAAATAACGAATACGCTGAAACTCTATGCCGTTTAAAAAAGGGGACAGGTTGTTTTTTCGTCCCTCTTTTCCAAAAACCTCTCCTACAGCTTCACTTACAGGTCTTCCATATTCTTTCCTATAGGAAATAACATCTTCCTGCCCATGATCTGAATAAATCCAGATATCATAATTCCGACGGGGAGAATGCAGGGAGTGTTGATAAACTTTAGCAATAGCCCGATCAATCCCGACTAACAATTTATGGGCAAAGAGAGAAGACGGTCCCCTTCGATGAGCATGTTCATCATATCCCAAAAAATTCATATGAACGACTGGAAGTCCGCGCGCAATATCAATCGTTGCTCCCAGCACTATTAAATCCCGCAACAAAATACACATTACCGGTCGGGTTAAAATAAATTTTAATTCCTTACGCCAATGGTATCCTTTTAATACCCCACCCACACAATCAATAAAAGCTAACACAAACTCTAAAGCAACCAAAAAAATTGTCCAAGCAAACGTTAATAAATGCGTTAAAATAAAAAAAACTATATTTACAACATCAACCCTTTTCCAAATTTGATGCCATCCTAAAGAAACTGAACAAAAATGAGATTCCTGTGCCCCCCCGGAATAAACATTTGAATAAGAACTGCCTCCCTTCAGAAGACCTTCCCCTTTTTTTGCTAATCGTTCTTGCACCTCTAAAGAGGCTTCCCCATCATACATACGAAAAACCCGATTACTTTTTTTATCAAAAAACGCAAAGGCTGGAACCCCTTGCTTAACACCATAAAACAACTCTCCCTGAACCGAAGGAGTACTCGAAGGCTGTCCGGAATAATAAGGATACAAATGATACTTTTCCTTTTCTAATAAACGTTTTAAAAACGGAACCTTGCCGCTTTTAATCGCGCGCTCCAACTGTTTTTTAGAAAGTCCATCAACTTGAATCAAAACAAGTCCGGGATGATCTTGCGTTCCTGTTGACTTAGAGAGCCCTAAAAAATACGATGCCCATTCTCGCTTACTCCCCCAACGGCGGACTTTCAAAAACCAATTTTCCATGTAATTGTGAGAAGATGAATTTTTTATGTGAAAAGCCGCGCCGCTGGCCTCTGCTAAATTTTTTGCCATTTCCCATTCCGTCTTAATACGATGTAATACGGTTAACCATATGGTATGTTTTTCCTGATGCAATTTTTTTTTCTGAGATTGGACAGAGTCATAAATTTTTAATAAACGCTGACTACAATGCTCAATTGAAAATAATTTTGATATATTTAAGCATTCCTGTTTCATAACCTGAAATTCATGAAACTTTTGATTAGCACACCAAAAGAGGGCCTCTGTAAATTTTTCTGCGTTACACCCATCAATTAACCGTCCATTTTTCTCATCTTTAACAACGTCCCGCGAGCCAGGAGCATTGATGGCAACAACAGGAATTCCGGCAGACATCGCTTCTGTCAAGACAACCCCTTGCGTCTCCGTTACTGAAGTAAACGCGAAAATATCCATCGCGTGATAAGCATTTATTAATTTCTGTCCTTGCAGCACTCCGGAAAAATGAACCCGACTGGAAACCCCTTTATCATGAAAAATCTGACGCATCTTTTTTTCCATGGAACCTCGTCCAACAATAAGCGCATGCGTGCTTTCAGCTTTTATTAAAAAATCAGATACCGACTCTGCCAGAAAATCTAAATTTTTCTCCGGTGCTAAACGACCAATATGTCCAATAACAAAAACTTCCTGAGGAATTTTAAACCATTTTCGTATTTTTGATCCATTCCCCATCGAAAACTTGCCGGAATCAACTCCTGTAGGAATAATTTCCATAGGGGCTTCCACCTTACGCGCGCGTAAAATCTCATAAACACTCTGACTGGGAACAATCACATAATCGGCAAGATTCGCGTATCCGGCTGAAAGCTCAATGACAAACCGTTTAACAGCATCATTATGAAAAGGAAGATAATGAAGATATTCTTCAAACATTGTATGATAAGTAAAAACTAATGGAATATTGTATTGCCCGCTCAACCGTAATGCCATATCCCCTACTAAAAACGGATGATGGCTGTGCACAATATCGGGTTTAAAATCACGCATTAATTTTTCTAATATCCCCGGAATAGGAAGATTGACAGAAAAATCGGAATGATTAAACCTCTGAATGGCGGCAAGACGCAAAACCCCCTCTTCTTTATCCGGCATCCCTTCAAAAGTGGGCGCCACAATCATAATTTCATGGCCCCGTTTTTTAAACTCATCAACAAATGATCGAATGGACCTTTCAACCCCACCGACGATGGGGGTATAGGTATTAGTCATCTCAAGAATACGCATGATGCCTTACCTCGTCTGTCATCCCCGAATGCTTTAATCGGGAATCCATAATTTTCAACTGGATTCCCACCTCCGCAGGAATGATATAGCCAAAAACGAGCGGGCGCAAGTGGTCGAGATCTAAAACCATCTCGACTACCCGCCCCTACAAAAAATATTAAATATCTCTCATCACTATTTCCGGTTCTTTCTTAAACCATTGACCTTCCCATCTTACCCTTGGTTCGCCATTTTGAAAATCAATAAACACACTTATTACTCCAAACTTTGTTAATGTGGGGCCAAAACTCATTCCTTCTTTCTTGTTCACCCATTCGTCAGGAACTCCCGCGCATAAAACCAACCGATCTTGTTCTTCCAGAACAAAACAATTCCGCATCATTAGTATCCATTCTGCGGCTGCCCAAACATGCTGACCGTCCCCCATACATCCCCCCTTAGTATGCGGATGAATAGCCTCGGGCCATTGTCCTGTTGGAGAAGCTAAATCCGCGACAGACTTTATTAAAGCAAAATAACGCTGATCTCCCGCGCGTAGTAAAACCTGTGCCATATGTAATGTTAAATAAGGATTAATTCCTGAATGCGTCATATCCTGAAAAAACCCCCCGTTAACCAAACAATTCTGTATCAAAAAATTGATAGTATCTTTAAGACGCCTGTCTTTTCCTTCCCAAAGCTGTAAGGGGTAACCCACGGCTAATGAACCGATTGTTCCCGCGTCCAGTCGACGATAGGGCGATGCCGGCATAGCCGAACGCTCTAGACGCTTCTCTACTTGCACAAGGCTATGCTCAATGCATCTCATAAAATCCTTAGCTTCCGCATAAAAATATTCTGCATTTTTATTATGCCCTGCCAAGTCCTCTAAAAATCCTGCGGCCTTCAATCCTGCTATTCCCCAAAAATCATCCCAATAATAATAATTATTCGGACCTAAATGTTCTGCACTGAATCCAGCCGGGAAAAGACCAGCGTGGAGAGATTCTTGTTTTTCTGAAAGACGTTTGCGTGTAATCCACAAACCTCCTTGATGAATTGGTCTTTGCCACGCCTTTTCCGGATGAGAATTAGTCAATTCACAATATCGTTGCATCATCCACAACGCTTCTCCGTTAGAGTCCCACTCTCCTTCTTGCGAAAGAAAATATCCCAAAGGTGTCTGACGCGCAGAAAATCCATCAATGCATTTTTTAACTCTTTCCTTTAACCCGACACAAAGCATCGCGTTTAAAATAAACGCGGCATCCCGAAACCAAAAGCGTCGGTAGGTGTATGGCCCGGGATAAACATCTTTCGGTGAATGCAAAACCATTGTCCGTAACGCTGTATCATAGAGAAATTGAAAATGTTTATCCGGAACTCTCATCTGACAAACATTCTGTAAGCTTTCTTTCCACTTTTCAGAAAAATTAGTACCCCTAGTACCAATCTCTTTTCTCTTATTCATTTTAACCAATGGAATCTCTAAATTAATCTCCCGTTGCCCGGAAGGCTTAATTTCAAAAAGAGCCGCGGCCGTAGCCATTCCTACATCACACTTAACCAGTTTAGTTTCATCTAATGACGAGAGTTGCGCATAAACATCCCCGTTATGATAAGAAGAAAAAATATGATTGTCCAAATTTGAACAAAAAGAAACTTTATATTTTTTGTTAACCCTCCAACCTTGTTTTCCTTCTAACAATTCAATACTATTAATAAAACTAATTCCTTCCGGATTGTAGGGGCGCAAAGAAACAACTATCCACCCCTTTGTTTGGGAATATCCTTTTAATTGAATATGACATTTTTTTCCCTGAGCATCTTCTTCCACATACACCCTACTGCTCAGTTTTTTCCCATCTTGATTAGACTCTGTAATGATTTCTAGATTATCTTCAAAAACAAGTTTCTGCTCAATAGAAGGTATGCGTGAAGGAATAAGAGGATTGCCTTGTTCCGGAATGATCCATGCGTCAATAGACCATCCATCAAAAAAAGGCGTGACAAGCCCACAAGGATCAATAATAGGATATTTTTCCATACCAGGAAGCCCGACAGCTGTCCAGTTTCGATGGGTAAGATTAATATGTGTTATGGAAAACGCGCGCGGCACAAAGGCTTTGTCATAAGGATTAAACTGACGTTCCACCCAATAAGGCCAGACCCAATCAAGATTATGTTGAATGGCCTGGCTGTTAATAAGTCCACGCGCGTGCATAACCGCACCTGAACGTAAAAGCTCCACCGGAGCTGCCACCTCCGAAGGCTGGGAAAACCGCTCCAAGTGAGAAAATACCGTCAAGGGATCCAGAAATCCTTTTTTCTGAGCCACATTCCGGATAATAAAACGCCATGGCAACCATTTAAGCCACATGATATTCCTCCGTAAATTAAGCCTCACTACCGTTCGGCGACTTTAAACTCCATCATATTTTTTCCCTCTCCCTCCGGGAGAGGGCCTCTGCTGTAAGCAGAGAGGTGAGGGTTATTTCAATTCCTCCAAAACCGCAAACCCTCACCTATTTGCCTTCGGCAAAGTCCTCTCCCAGAGGGAGAGGGAAAAACATCATTACTAAATGAATTTGATGTCATTTAATAAATCTTAATTTGCTTCTGCTATTCTCGTTAAAACGTCGAGAAAAGCCGAAATTGTTTTAAGATTTATTAAATGAATTTGATGTCATTTAATAAATCTTAATTTGCTTCTGCTATTCTCGTTA
>CAZIRV010000002.1:0-40530 GCA_964541845.1 uncultured Planctomycetales bacterium | reverse complement strand
TAAATGAATTTGATGTCATTTAATAAATCTTAATTTGCTTCTGCTATTCTCGTTAAAACGTCGAGAAAAGCCGAAATTGTTTTAAGATTTATTAAATGAATTTGATGTCATTTAATAAATCTTAAAACTTGGTAAAACCAATGCCCAACACCCGATCGCTAAAAACGTTGCGCCCAACGCAATGCTTAAATTTAATCCTGCACGCAAATTCAATAAAAATCCTATGACACTTCCGACAAGAGGGCCTGTTCCCCACAGTGGAAAAAAAACAAAAATAAATAAACCCGGCACGCCATACTTTTGAATCATCTTTTGTTTTGCTTTGGCTTTTTCAAAAAGACGGTCCATAAAACTTTTAAGCAATTTAATATTTAATGCGTGATGAAAACTAAACACAAATAATGGATAAATAAGAAATACGGCGATCGCGTCAATACACATATTCATGGGAATAATAAATCTATGCCCAAGGCCAATGGCATATCCAAAATATATCCCCACCGGACGCCCAAGGACAAGCCTTCCAGTTACGGCAGAAAGAACCAAATGCGCCTTCCCCGGAAACAAAGTTCCACTCAATCCTAAAGCCGCTAAAAATAAAAAAGCCAATCCTAATCCCATTACAAAAATGAGACCTTCCGGACCGGCTAAAAAAGTTTTCCCCTGAGTCTTGCCCATCATCCCCCCCTAACTTAATGACGACAATCGCTTAGGCAGTATCAATTACATTAAATAATTACCAAAATCCATTTTGCTTTTCTCGATGATTCTACGAGAATAGCAACTTTCAAATGGGACAATTACTTAATGTAAGTGATACAATACTACTATTATAAAAACAATCTTTTTTATCTCTAATTTAAGTATACCACCCTTATTCCCTCTCCTCAAACCCTATTAAGTATGATGTCTCCAGAATCCCTACTCTTCGGGGCATTCGTCAGAAATAAAATTACCTTCTTTATCATAATTTTTACACTCGTAGAGCCCCAACCAATCGATAATTATGTCCAATGACACCTGACCATTTTCATAATATGTTTTTGAATATCCTCCCTCATCCTCATTAAAATAATATTCATACTTCAACTGACCCCCATCAAAATAATCAAATTGTTTGACCTCTTTATTATTAGGTTTATCATTTTCATATATGCTTGAATGACGAAGCCTTCCCTTCTCATCATATCTATCCACAACACCATTAGCAAAATCATCAATATATTCAATTGTAGTTCTTAACACTCCATTCGGATGATACTCTGTAAGTACTCCTTGCCTTTTATCTTTCACATATATGACTTCTCGTTTCACGGTTCCATCTTCATAGTATTCCCTTGCCTGCCCATCCTTCTGCCCATTCTTAAACGTTCGCTCATAGTGCACACCACCACTATCATAATACTCCCTATTAACACCATCTTCTTGACCAAAAGCTGAAGAACATAAAAAAAATACAATAATATAGCACAGTGCAAAAACTTTGCGACATTTAGGCATTTTTTCTCGACAAGCCAACCCTATGTTCGGCGTTGCAGAACTTCTGCTCTGCGCTATAGTTATACCAAATGTTATTTTTCTCATTTCAATCTCCCTTAATTGTCACAATTCCAATTCTAGGAACACAGTACTTATCTCTGAATTAATACCAATTCTATTAAATAATGACCAAAATCCATTTTGCTTGTCTCGACGCTTCAACGAGACACAGCAATTTTAAAATAGAGCAATTATTTAATGAATTTGGTATAAGTATGATGTCCCAGAATTCTGAAGTAATGTATGGCTAAAAATTCTTCATTATCATTTATAATTCCGCAGGACCTTTGTTACTTTTCCGACAATCGAAACTTCGCCGTCAACAGGAATGGGCTGATACGCGTCATTGGCGGGATCCAAAAAATAGCTGCCATTGCGCTTTCTAAGAGTTTTGACGGTGACGTCCTCCCCTATCAGCGCGACAATGATATCCCCTACTTCAGCAAATTCCTGTTTCTTCATCAATATAAAATCATCGGGAAGGATTCCGGCACCGATCATGCTGTCTCCCTTGACCCTGAGAGCAAAAACACCCTCCTGCGGAAAAATCACTTCATCGAAATCAAGGTATCCTTCTAAATCTTCCACTGCAAAAATCGGCATCCCGGCCTGAACTTGCCCCAAAACAGGCACCTTAAAAAGATTCTCACGAACCAGACTGATCCCGCGGGATGTGTTTTTGGTAACGGAGATAAAACCTTTTTTAACGAGTGCTTTTATGTGGTCTTGAACGGTCCCGATGGAAAGTTTAAAATGATCAGAGATTTCGCGGATGGTGGGCGGCAGATTATCCTCGCGGATGGATTTGCAGATGAATCTGAGGAGATGAAACTGTTTATCGGTGAGATCACCTTTATTGTTCATAATCTTTATATACCATATATTTGTATGGTATGTCAAGAATTATGTTATTAAATCTATTCGAGTTCAGATACGTATCTGGAATTTTTTATATTTTACTTCCTCAACATATGTTTAGTGTAAATTTTTCCCTGAATAATTTTGTGTGCCGGTCGCCCTCCTATCATCTGCTTCCGGGCAAATTCTTGCTGACATTTTTGGCATTTCAAATCACCTTTAGTGTGGTCTTCCGCAATGCGATCCACAAGACACTTCACTAATCCCCCCCGTCCACCCTTATGGTATTTATATAAAAGAGTCTTGCATCCTGCGCAATAAATAGATATCGTTCGGGTCTTATTAGCACTCAAAATCTACACCTCGTCTTCGTCTTTCCTATTCCCCCTCCTCAAACCCTACTTTAGGATCTAAAATTTCGGTAAGAATAAAATCTAATGCCTTGAGAAAAGCTCCGTTGATTTGATCTCTTGAAAAGGACATTTTTTTATCTAAAAAGGTACTTATTTTAAGCGTGCGCAGATTGTAAAGGGCCGCGTTGATGGGAACATCGGGGAACTGTTTATTCAAATAATAAAAATACAAAGGGATCTGGAAAGAACGAATGTTTTCAAAAATAGACTCTCGCGACAACATCATGTGTGCAATGCGGTCGATCGCCTTGGGCATTTGATCAACCCCGCCGGTTTTGTAGTCCACAATCATGACAGTTCCATCCTTCATTTTATCGACACGATCCACGATATATCCAAATTTAACAGGACCACATGATAACGGAATAATATCCTGAAACCGGTTTTCTAAATACAAAATTTGTTCTACTTTACGATCCGGACTTGATTGCTCATTATCTAAAAAACGGTTTAATCTCTCAACCATAACAGACCTTAATAAAAAAGCGTCTGATTTCATACTCCTTCCAAAGACATCATTAAATCGCTGTTCAAAAATTTTGGCAAACCGATTGCGAAAAGCCGCATCAATCACAGGTTCTTTTTTAAGAAATAGTTTAAAGGCTTCTTCTAACAATTCATGAATAAATGTTCCGACATGACGCGCCTCCGGTTCACCCAGCATATCTTCCTGCTCTCTTAATCCCAAAACATAATTGTAATAAAAATCTAATGGATTACGTAAATACGTATTAATGCTCGACGCGGAATACGTATGATTCTTAAGAAATGCAATCATTTCCTGTGTTTTGGGAATCACAATTTTGTGCGGTGCAACCTTAACCTCAAAACTTGCCTTGAGAGGAGACGGGATACTTTTTTGTTCTTTTTTTTCTTCTTCCCAAATAAGCTCTTCGACAAACCGGCTCTTTTCTTTATCCTTACTTTCCTGATATACCAAATGCACATTTTTTGCCGAGGAAATCAATCGCATGAATTGATACCGCTGAATTTCTTCTTCCAATTCCAGACGATCCAGATTTAAACTCAACATCACCTCCCGGGGAATCAATGGCTCATAAATACTGAGCCTTGGCAAAACGCCTTCATTAACATCCAGCACAATAACATTTTCAAAATTTAAAGAGCGTGTTTCAAACAATCCCAAAATTTGCAGACCCTTCAACGGAGAACCAATAAAAGCCACCATTTCCCGTGCCATCTTACTGTCAAAAATACGAAATAACTCCTCCTGTGGAAACACTTCCTGAGAAAAATGGGCCTGTTGAAATTCATCCTTAATCGCGACCATTTTTGTCGCGATATTAAGATTCAGCGGATAATTTTTTAAAAAACTCTTGTAAACCAATACATCTAAAACCTGTCCTAACGTTTTAGAAAAAATACAAAAATTATCCGCCTTTTCCCATGCCCTGAAAAAACATTGATGCATCTGTATGAGAATAGATTCCAATTCTTTTCGGGTTGTTTGAATACGCAGACGTTCTAACATCTCTAATGTTAACGCGTAAATGTCGTCTAATGCTTCCATATCCTTTAACCCGAAAAATAAACTCCCCGACATTGTTGTTTTTTCCTTTCCCGTTAAAACCTCTTCAATTTTATGCGTGAGAATACGTGTGGCCGCCCTATTTTCTGATAATTGTAAATTCTTGATAAAAGGATGGCGCAAAACCTTAAGATAATCTTTGGCGTAATAACGCTCTCCTTTTCGTGATAACTGCGCCTGAAAAATAAATGTGAACACTGAATACAGGCTGCTTCGCTTTAGGGGATAACCCATGGAAATGTTGAAATCTTTTATCTCCGCGCTGATTTCTGAGAGGAGGGGAATAATATTATCCGGATTAGGCAGAACAATAACGGTATTATTTTTATTCTCAATATCACTTAATATTTTACGCACCAACCCTACCTGTGAATGCGCGTCAAAACCAACATGCTGATGTAAAGTAAATGGGGGAACCTCCAGCTCTTTTCCTTCTTTAATCGCGCAAGAAAGTCTACGCGCCATACGTTTTAACACCGGCCATTTCCGTTGATCCCCCTGAAAAATAAACGTTGCCTTGCCGCGATCATACAAATTCCTGACAACGGCTTCTTCTGCGTGATTGAAATAAAAAAAGTTGCCAAAAATAATTTCATCAAATTCATCAAAGCTGATTTCATGAACAATCTCCGAAGCCCTTAAATACTGCAGCCCCCGGGAATAATCTTGATTCTTCTTCAATTCCTGATGATAGGCCTTACGCAACGCCACAATGTGTGCCAATAACACATTAATGTCCTCTGGAACCGCATAACCGATCTGCGCGTTGGATTGAATATTAAGCAGCCTCTTATCCTCTATTTTTTCTAAATCCAACTGATCAATAAAGGAAAGGATCTCGCGTGTCCAGGGCAAAAATTGCGCGAATGTTTCACGGCCTTTTAAAATTTCCGGAGTCACTTTCTTAGCAAGTTGATACAATAAAAAACAATTATTTAAATCTGTCGCCTCCTGAAAATGCTCCTGTTTATGAATAATGAATCGAATGAACTCATCAATCGTAAAAAATACCGGAGGATAAAAACTTTTTTTAATACGCCTCGCCAACTCCCTTTTCAAAAATAACGATGGGCGACGCCCCCCAAACACAATCGCCAACCGCTCAAGCCCCTTACCCTTTTTAAGATAATTCTCCTCAATGTAATCTGTCAGCTTACCCATAAAGCTGTCACAAAAACTGGTTGTCATGATTTTATTTTCTAGTGGAATCATAAATTAAGCTTCACTACATTCAGCGCCCCTTAAACTAAATCATCGTTTTCCCCTCTCCTCAGGGAGAAGGCCTCTGCTGCAAGCAGAAAGGTGAGGGTAATATTAATTTCTCAAAAACCGCAAACCCTCACCTATTTGCCTTCGGCAAAGTCCTTTCCCATAGGGAGAGGAAAAAAACACATTATTAAAAAACCTTTAAAATTCCTGTTCATAAATACACCAAAAACCCTTTCACCTTTTTATCCGGATACATCTCTTTAAGAATTCTTTCATATTCTTCTATCTGCTGTGCGTTACGCCCCTCAGCATCCTGACCTGTTTTGTAGTCAACAATCCATACGTCTTCACTTGTAATAATCAATCGGTCAATCCGTTTGGTATGTCCAACAGCATTAATAATTTCTTTTTCCGTAAAAACCTCTGCCTTTTCACAGTAAAAAAACGGTTTAATGTCTTCCCGTTCCAAAAATTTTAAAATATCGCGTTCATATTCTCCCCAGTCAGAAACTTCCGGAAATTTATGCCGTGCCTCCTCAATCGCTTCTTGGACAACTTTCCGTGTATCCTTCCGTGTCAAATCCCCTATCAAAGATAAAACACAATGCGTCACCTCTCCCTTAAAGCGCTGCGCGCGATTTTTAAACTGGTCATAATGGCAAAACTCTTCTTTCAAATACCCGATCCAATCCTGATAATTCGATAAAGGTAAAAAAGGGGACCGGCTAATTTCCCCTTCTTCATTCTCTTCCCGCAAAAGACTTCCCACGCCCTTTTGACCTTGTTCATACATTTCTTCCGGAATTAAAAATCGCAATAAATTAAAGCTCTGGCCCACCTTCTTTGGAATAAAAACATACAGCTCTTTTTCCGGACGCGTAAGGGCGACGTAAATATTGTTCAGTTCCGATAAAAATGACTCTTTATATTCTCGCGCGTGGATGTGATACAACTCCTCAGAAAACTTTAAATATTTAAGTTTTAAACGCAATAACTCCATGGACTCTTCCTCTCTCTGCATAATATAGGACTGTTGATTATTTGAGCCTCCCGCGCCAACCTGAACATCCATTCCAAGAAACGGCAAAATTACCACTGGAAATTCAAGCCCCTTGGACTTATGAATCGTTAAAATTTTAACCGCGTTACTATCGGTGATATGAACATACAGATTTTCTCCCTGTAATTTTTCAAAATACTCTAAAAATGAAGTAATATCAGAATGCTCTTCTTCCTGTTTTTTTATCAATTCCAGAAAATGCATAAAAAAAACCTGATATTCTGAAAAATTTTGCAAACACTGAAACTTGCTGTAAATAGTCACAACTAATTCATAGAGAGGATACAGACCGACATTTTTAAAAAATTCATTAATAAACGTCTCCCAAATTTCCCCATATTGTCCTCGAAACTCCATGTAAACATACACATCATTCTGCTTACGCGACTTTTCGCGCAAACTAAAAACAAACCTGTGCAGCTCTTCTGTTTTTAATCCTGTAGCCTTAGAAAAAATCTCTCCAAGGATAAATGTGGTGAATGCCAGATTATCAATGGGAGAGTCCAAAAATTGTAAAAACGCGATCAATTCCTGAATGAGAAAATTCTCCTGAATATTGGACGTCCGCTCTGACTCCACTAAAATACCTTCCTCTAATAACCAATTCGTCATCCGCTCAATTTCCTGATTCCCTCGTGTTAAAATCGCGATATCTCCCAAAGCAAATCTCTGCCGAAGATCTCTAAGCAGATCAATCAATGTCCATCGAATAAAGTCATCCCGTTCTTCTTTATCCGTAATATCCACATATTCAACTTTAACGTATCCCCCATCTTTCCGCGGTTGAAAATCCTGCCGTGCCCCTTCAAAAATATTTTCAATTTTTCGCATATCTTTTTCACTGAATATCACCGGATTCTTTTTCCTTTTATCTTTCTCATAGAGTTCTTTCTGCCTAATAAACCGCCGGAGATTATCCATTGAAAAAATGGTATTATTAAACTCCACCACCGCTTTTTGACTTCGCCAATTCCTGATTAAACGCTCAACACAGACATTAAAAGGATTAAACTCCTGCTTCACATCATCAAACAGCCTTGCATCCCCTCCCCGAAATCCATAAATCGCCTGTTTCCGATCCCCAACATAAAATAATGTCCCTCCCGTAGATAACGCTTCTTCTACCATCTTTTCCAGATTATGCCATTGCAAACGGCTCGTATCCTGAAACTCATCAATCAGATAATGCTTAAACCGTGTGGCCAAACGATAATAAAGCTCTTCGACGGTAATCCTGTCATCATCAAATAATGCGCCGGCTTTTTTATTCAATTCCCCTAAAAACAAACAGTCATCTTTAACCGCTGCCGCGTAAAATCCACGCATAACAGATTGAAAAATCTGAATGTACGGGTTAAACAATGAATAGGCCTCTTGCAGACACAATTGACGTAAATTTATTCGAATAAGCATCCATAACTGTTCACCCTCAGCAGACACATTCCCTCCCTTGCGAACTGGAATTTCTTCACGAGCAAAATAATCAGAAATACTATCGATATCAAACCCATTAGGATGGTTTTCCAAAAACTTGACCAAGATTTTAGAAAACTGCGCGTGTATTTTTTCCGGAAGAATTTCCTCCAGGGCCTTCATTTCAGATAAAATTATTTTTTTATTTTTAATGATCTCCTCAGCTTTAAACGGACTTTCTCTGAAATCATATCCATAGGCATTATTCTGATGAAATAATGTATTAATAATATTAAGCATATCTTCCTTCGGAAACCAACCCGTCCTATTCTCTAAATATAAATAATTGTGAAGGAATTTTTCAAAAATTTTAAATACATCTTTTTCATAATGGGCGCGGTCAATAAGCTGATCCAGGCTGTATTGCAGATAATCATGCGCGTTGGTCTTGATTTTAAAATTAGCGGTCAGACCGATTTTAAAGGCACATCCCGACAACAATGCGTTAATAAATTTATCAATGGTTTGTACCTGAAAAAAATTGTATTGATGAATAATCCCCTCCATCACCTCAAAAGCCTTCACCCTTCCTTGCTCAACATCAAGCCCTAAAGGGATCAAAATATCTTCAACTTCCGCATCCGAGAGCATCTTAAAGGCAATGCGCTTAAGAAACTCCAAAATCCGCACCTTCATCTCAAAAGCCGCTTTATTCGTAAACGTTAAGGCCAAAATATTTCGGATAGGAACGCGTTCAGATACGTCTTCCTTAGCCGTGCTCAACACCAATTGCACATACCGCTTGGCCAAGGCATACGTCTTACCGGAACCCGCAGACGCCTCAACCACACGAACTTCGGGGGAAGAAAAATTTTGAATATTATCAGAGTTCATAAGAAAAATATTATACCTTATGAAAAGAAAAACGAAAGATCAAAAGAGAATCATGAAATATGGTTGCTTATTCATGAATATGATTTATACTTATTTTGGTTGATCAGTAATATAAAAGGAGGTCAAATGGCCACGTTACAAGTAAAAGGTATGGACAATCAAATTTATGAGACTCTTCGGCGAAGAGCTGAAATAGACAATAGGTCTATCAGCCAGGAAGTTATTTCTATTATTCAGGACTATCTTTCTCGTCCCGTAAAACAAACTGAAAAAGCTACTCAAGAATTTTTGAAATTGTCAGCAAAGTGGAAGTCTAAAAAATCTGCGGATACACTCATCACTGAAATCCGGTCAAGCCGAAAACGAAGCAACAACACAAAAGACACTCTTAAGAATGTATTTAATTGACACCGATATCATCATCTACAGCCTCTCAGGAATGCCTGCTGTTCAGGAAAATATTGTCCGAACCGCTCAAGAGCCAAAAGCTATTTCTGTTATTACTTATGGTGAACTCCGTTTTGGGGCTGCTAAATCCAAACACAAAACAAAAAATCTCGCGACCGTCAAACGTATTGCCGAACTATTTCCTGTTATCGGACTTAAAAAAGGAATTATGGATATTTTTGGAGAACTCAAGGCCGACCTTCAAAAAAAAGGATCCCCCTTTGATGACTTTGACCTCCTCAATGCCTCAATCGCAATGTATCTTAACTACACGCTCGTAACGAATAACGAAAAACATTACAAACGCGTAAAAGGACTCGAAATTCAAAATTGGACCAAAAAGTCTTAAAATACGTACAAAGAAAATTTTATGCTGGAACAATTTCGTAAAAAAAATACACCAGAAAAATTAGTGTGGCTTATTGGAGCAGTTATTGGGGCCGCTATTATTCTTACAGTTGTGTCCAAAATCCCCTCTCTTTTCAAACCAAAATCCTATGTCGGCGAGATTTTTGGGAAAAAAATAACCGCCGAAGCGTTTCAAAAGGTTTACCGCCACAATCTTACTCTGACTAAATTTCGCTATGGCCGCATGTTTGAAGACGTTGAACCATTATTAAATTTAGACACACAAACATGGGACCAACTTATTCTTCTGCGTGAAGCAAAGAATCATAAAATTAAAGTTTCTGATAAAGAGGTCATTAACGCCATCGCGCAATACAAAATATTTTTTCGAAAAAATAAATTCAATGATCTCCTCTACAAACAAATTATCCGTACATCTCTTCAATCTGAAATCAAAAACTTTGAAGAGGCCATTCGTGAATCTCTAATCACTGATCAATTACGCACAAAAATTACCAGTCCCATCACCTTTTCCATGCCACAAATTCGGGAAGAATACCAAAAACAAAATACAAAAATCGAAGTTACTTATGTACAAATTTTAGCTTCTGATTATGAAAAAGAAATTCTCCTCACGGATAAAGAGATGCACGGTTATTATGAACAACACAAATACGATTTCTTTGTGCCCCCAACTGTAAAAGTTGAATACATCCGCGCGGATTATCCTAAAGGTGCTGGTGTACAGAAAAGAGTAGAGACAAAATTTAAAGCCAAGGCCATTATCAAAGAATATCCCGAGAATCCGGACTTTAAAGCCCTTGCGAAAAAATTTAAATTCTCTGTTCATGAAAGCGGCTATTTCCACCGTAAACAGCTTGACTTTCCTCTTGGAAATACAGAAAGCGGCAAAGGATTAAAAATAAAGGAATCTTACACCCTTCTCAAAAATCTTTTTACACTCGAAGTTGGGCAAGTAGTTGGCCCCGCCGAATGGGAAAAAGGATATTTAGTTTTAAAGCTTAAAGAAAAACGGCCTTCATACATTCCGGATTTTGCCGAGGCTAAAGAAAAAATTGTTTCTATTCTAACACGCAAAAAATCCGGAGATATGGCTGAAATCAAGGCGCGAGAATATTTAACAAAAATTCAAAAAAAGCAGGACTTTGTGGAATCTCTTAAATCTCTGGGATTAACCTCTGAACAGACCGCTCTGCTCCCTCAGAGGCAAATTCTTTTTATTCTTGGTATTCAAAAAAAATCCCGGGATACACTTTTCGCGTTAACAACTCAAAATCCTTTAAGTGGTCTCGCGTCTACCACCAAAGGTTACGCGATTTTGCACCTTGATGAATTAATCCCTGCAGATATGTCTGCATTTGGAAAAAACAGCCGTTCCTTTGCCGAACGCATGATGGAAGAAAAAAAGGATGAGGCCTACGGCGCCTTTCTGGAAGACCTGCATAAAAAAGCTAACCTAAAAAAATTTCTATTAAATAATACCCATTCCATTAAATAATGACCAAAACCGATTTTGCTTTTCTCGACGATTTAACGAGAATAGCAGAGTTAAAAATAGAACAATTATTTAATGGAACGGGTATTATTCATAGAAATTGCAGAACGTTTTTGAAGTTGTGGCAACGCATTAGTATGCGAGAGGAACCGATCATTTGTAGCATTAGCCCCTTTAACAACCCCTTTAAGAATAGTAACAACATCTTTCAAACCGGCAGCCTGGGCATTGAGTTGCTCAGCAGCCGCGGCACTTTCTTCAGAAGTAGCCGCATTGGTTTGTGTCACTTGATCCATTTGAGTTATTGCAGTACTGACTTGAGATACTCCATCAGATTGTTCTTTACTCGCAGCTGCAATATCAGTAATAATTCCTGTCATTTCTTTAGAATTTTCTAGGATATGATTCAATGTTTCACTTGCCTGATTGGCGATATCGACTCCATTTTTAGAATTTTGTATACTTGTTTCAATTAATTGGGCTGTATCTTTTGCGGCCACAGCCGAGCGTTGCGCTAAATTACGCACTTCATCAGCCACAACGGCAAATCCTTTTCCATGCTCGCCGGCACGTGCTGCTTCAACAGCGGCATTTAAGGCAAGGAGATTTGTCTGGAAGGCAATTTCTTCAATCGTTTTAATAATTTTTCCAATTTTGTTGGAAGAGTCTGAAATGTCTTCCA
The DNA here is from genome assembly GCA_964541845.1 of uncultured Planctomycetales bacterium. Classification (GTDB taxonomy): domain Bacteria; phylum Omnitrophota; class Gorgyraeia; order Zapsychrales; family Zapsychraceae; genus CAZIRV01. The sequence goes on along the minus strand of CAZIRV010000002.1, from coordinate 28,602 downwards.
TAGCGATTTCCATATTTTGCATCGCCCCGGCCCCTTGTTCTGCCTGACTCTGTGATTCTTGGGCTTTTTGGTTAGCTTTTTGGGCAAACTCAGCGTTACGTTTTACCATAGATCCTATTTCTTCCATGGAACTAGAGGTTTCTTCCAGACTGGCAGCTTGTTCGGTTGCTCCCTGAGATAACGATTGGCTTGACTGCGATACTTGCCATGAAGTCGCGGCAACTTGCTCAGAATTGGTCGTGAGTTCCTGAACAACTTTTATCAAAGAGTTCTCTACATTTTTTGATATAACAATCGAAAGCCCACAACTTAATAACGCAATAACAAAAATAATCGCAATAGATTTTTGTCCCGCACTTGTTTTTTCCGTATTGGATTTATTATTAGCCCGTTTAGATAATAGAGAAACAGTTGCATTTATGCGTTTTAAAAGTCCCATTGAATCTAAATTTTCTTTTTCAATTAATAATTGATCTGTAATTATTTTAACTAATAGTTGTTCATATTTTTCTACTTGTTTCTGTACATGTTGTAATTTTTTTTGATCCTCTTTAAACTTATTCCCATTAATTGCAACATTTTTCAAATGAGATTCAATGGTTTCTAAAGTATACTCTAATTCTCCGGAATATTGTTCCATCGAATGGACGCTGTCGATCTGTTTATCATTTAAAAATTCAACCTCGGAAAGACTAAGCCTTAACATTAAACGTTCTGCTTCCGCAAGTTCTCCGACCAATCGAGCTTGTTTGTCTACTTCTTCACCTATTTCACCCCTAGAACGTAAGCGGGCTAAATCTTTTCTATGCTCCTGAAGCATAGCTTCCAGGGACCCCTCCATTGACAAGGCTTCTTCTTCAAGTTTTTCTTTATCTTCTTCAATGACATGATAATTACGAACTAATCCTTCATAGAGACGGACATACTTTTTAAAGGAAGCAGTGATTGCTTCGAGAGCACGCTGTTCAATTGTATCAATTTCCGCGCGTTGAACATCAGTGAGTATTTCATGAATTTTTGTAGAAGATGCTTGGTGCTCCAGCAACAAAGTTTCACCCTTAGTTCTGTCTTCTATTCCTACAAGCAAAAATTCGTTTTGTAGGGCCTCCATTTCTGTAACTAAAGTATTTAAGTCTAAAAAAGTTTCTGATAAATGACTTTGAGCATTAACGCTGTTTAAAGAGTATTTGTTAAATACACCGAGCGCAATAATCAAAAGAATTATAAACCCGAATCCTGCGTATAATTTCCTACTTAAGCTTATTCTAATAAAAATACCGGATTGGAATGCTAATCCAAGGACTAGCAAAATAACAAAAACAAAGATTCCAATAATTTTAAAAATGCTGTTCGAATTAATATTATTAACTTTTATCTCTATTAGCGGGGTAATAATATTCCTATCCTGGCGGGCTTGGTCTAACCGTTCAAGAGTAGTGGATTTAATAAGCTGTTTTGTTTTTTTTGAAGCATGGGAATTTTTTTGCGTTTTTGCACGAGAAGATTTATGTGATGTTTTAGTTTTGTGTTTTTGCGAAGTCTCACGCGAAAGTGACGATAGAGAAGACTTAGGGGGGCTATGCTTATTGAGTGTTGTTGTCCCCGTTTTTTCTGAAAATGTTTTTATAGTTTTCTGAACTTGATAGGCAACATGCTTCGGGGATTCCTTTTTCTTAACTAAATTTGAATAACCTGCTCCATGACCATAGGTTGCGGCATACGCTATATTTGTATTTCCCAAGGATATGGAACCGACAGATAAAAATATAATGACAATTAAAAATTTTAAATTTCGCATTATTTTTTAATAAACCTCCGTAAAAAATACAATTATTTTAATATGACTCGCGCGTTAAGGGCTTGAATAGGCCGATTATTATGCCCGATTAGATTAACAAACTGGGTGATTTGTTCCGGTGAAACCTCAAGAGGGGTTTTCATTAACATCCATTGCACTCCTTCAGAGCAAGGGGGTGTTGTTAAAGAACCATTAAAACGATAGTATTCTTTGTTAGCTGGAAGCATCGCGTACACGTTAATAGAAATATCGTCTTTATTAACTGTCTTCCCGACGGTAGCTTCTTTTAAATGACTCCACAAACCAGTGATCACAGGATTTTCGCGGCCTTCTTTAAACATAACCGCGATCACACCTAGTTTTCCGTTCTTATCTTTATGAACAATGTGCATTTCTAAGGGGTAGGACATTCCATCGATATTATTTTCACTGGGGCTATGAAAATGAAATTGTAACACATTAAATGTCTGACCATTCACAGTTATTGAACTCCCGGGAGCATAGTTGAGTTGGATCGTATGCCCGTTATTGATCAAACTTAACGGAACATCATTATAATTGAAAATGATGTCTCCTAATAAGGCAGAAGTGGCCTTAGTGACGTTAATAGGAGATTGGTTCACCCCATTCTGGCAGGCTGAAAATGATGGGTCAATACTCCCCCAATATTCAGGACCGGTTTCCCCCTCATAAGTCCAGTGAGGACTTTTATGTTCTCCTGTCGCGTCCTCGGAAAATGCTGGCAACGTACTTACGAAAAAGATAGCTAAAGCAATGCCGAATATTTTATTCATTTTTTTCTCCTGTGTTAGGGTCTATAATGAAATAATTTTACTATTTATGCCCTCAGATTTAGGGCAAATTTGACCGGTCTGATTGGACGATTTTCGAGGCGTACTTGACGTACGTTGAGGAAATCGTGATTGAAAATCGGTCAAATCTGCCCTGAAGATGAGTGGCAGAAGTAGTGAAGTTATTTCATTACAGCCCATTAATATAATATAAATTTATATAAAAGATATTTTAATTTAGTTCATTATTAAATACAAGGACACTTCTTTCTTTTTTCTAATGTTTTTCTACGTTTTAGATCAATAAGGCTTTCGGTGGCTATCTTTTCCAATTAATTCCAATTCCACTCAAAATAATTAAACTCGGCATGAGAATAAGAAGGAGGGCGATGGTGCGTTTTTGATGACTGGTGAGATTTAGCCGTTCAACTTTAATATCTTTTTTATTAAGAAACACTTCATAATCTAATTCTGAAATCCATTTCATCACATTAAGTCCCATGGTCGCGTTACTGTACTGGCTGATATAAGCATTAGAAATAAAATCCGCGTCAGTAAAAACTATTAAACGTGTGTCTGACGGTTTATTCTTGGCTCGCGCTTCCCAGATAACAACGGCAATGGGAACCGGACCGGCACGATCAACCCCCGCGTTGAACTTTATCCGCAGGGTTCTATCCGTCTCTCCCCAACTCTGCTCAGAAGACGCGGTTAAAACAATGGGCGCGACTTTGATCGTTGGACGACGGATTCTTGAAACAGAAATAGAACGGGGTCGAACATAAAAAGTGTAATCCAGATTCTTCACAATGGCTTTATGAGCCATGTAATTGCGTGTCGCAGGGCTGCCCACATCCCCGCCGGCATGACTCTCTAAATCTACCACCACATCACTCGCCACTCGTACGCCCCAATCCCCTAAAATACTATTTAAAGATGGGTTTTTCATTTTCTCTTTCTCTGTCAACGGCTTATCCGGTGTCGTCACAAGGACATGTTCTATTAAAAAAAGGGCGTCGCCCCCTTTACGTAAATATTCTTTAATACTAACCGTTTCCTTCTCCGTTAATTCTTCCTGTGCCCCGGCAATCACCAACGCGTCACAATCCTCTGGAATCCCTTCCCGAATACCAAGCATCAACGTTTTCGTAACAATATTATTCTCCTCTAATAATTTTCTAAACGTCGTTAATCCTGTATTTCCTTTATCCTGAAGAGAATACTCCCCATGGCCTGTTAAAAAATATACCGTACGCTTTTTTCGTGTGACACGAACAAGGGCATTGGTTAATTGTTCTTCAGATAAAGACTCTTTTGTAAAATCAATATCTCGACGTTCCTTTCCGGACTGAACAATGACCTTATTCTCTCCTGAATTAATAACCCGTCCAAATTGCGCCGCGTATCCTATCTGACGCACCGGATCAATAATTTCTGTTGCAATACGCCCTTTGGAAGATCGTTCGTATTCTTTCAATAAATCTTCTAAATATTTAGGCGGCAAACCACTATAAAAAGCAGTCAGTTGAACATCCTGCTTCAAATCTTTAATAAAATGCAATGTACGTTCATTTAACGTGTGCTGTTTCGTTTTTGTCAAATCCCATCGAACAGAATATTTTTGCGTGAGATACCCAACTTCGATCAAAAGAATAACAGCAAATAAAATTCTTATAAAATGATGCGGCCGTTTTTCCACACAAATACTTAATTGCGTGACAAATAAACAAAACATAATCCCTCCGATATAATAACTCACATCCGCACTTGTCAATAATCCAACACTGAAATTTTCAGAATGACTTAATAGGCTGACGTAACGAACAACCGCTTCCGTAACCCCATCCACATAGTGAATAAAACTCGTTGAAAAATAGAGTAGAAATAAAACACCATAAGATATGATTGCCGCGACAACTTGATTACGCGTCCATGAAGAAGCCAACATGCCCATCGCCAAAAATAAAGCGCCTTCCAACCAAATCCCTAGATATCCCACCAAAACAGCGGTCCTGTCAGGAGAACCAAAAAATTCAATGATAAAATAATAGGGTGTTGTCAAGACGATAATAGTTGAAAAAAATATCAAACAACCCAAATACTTCCCCAAAACAATCACGCCATTAGACGTCGGCGTTGTCATGAGAAACTCCATGGTTCCAGCCGATTTTTCTTCCGCAAAAATTTTCATTGTCAAAAGCGGAACAAAAAATACAAACATAAACTCCATCACCTTAAAGACATCACGCAACGAGGCTTCCTGATTTTCATCAATAATCATAAAAAAGAAAATATTAAAAATAGAAATTGTGAGGACAAAAATAATGGTGGCAATGGGTGAGCGGAAGTATGAGGATAATTCTTTTTTAGCAATGGAAAAAATCTTACTCATTATCCATTCCATTTAATTGAAAAAATACTTCTTCCAAACTGCGCTGTTCCCCATCTGAAGAGCGTAAAAGATTATCCAAAGAATCGTCCGCAATAATTTTTCCGGATTTAATCATCAAAACACGATGTGCTAAATTTTCAATCTCTGATAAAATATGCGTGCTTAAAAGGACTGTTCTCTTGTGTTCCACATTTTTAATCAATTTACGCACCTGACGAATCTGCACAGGATCAAGCCCGCTGGTCGGCTCATCTAAAATCAGGAGTTCCGGGTTGTTAATAATGGCTTGAGCAATCCCGACGCGTTGTTTATACCCTTTCGAAAGATTACGAATCAAATTCTTCTGAACATCTTTCAAGCAGCATTCCTCTAAAACCCGGTCGACCTGAATAACCTGCTGTTTAGGTGAAACATCTTTAAGTTGCGCGGAAAATTTTAAATAGTCCCGTACATACATATTTAAATATAACGGGGGGGTCTCGGGAAGGTATCCTATCTTCCGCCGGATAGCCAGAGAATTCGTGGACAAACATTCACCGCAGATAATCACCTTGCCGGAAGAAGCTGAAAGATAAGACGTGAGAACCCGCATCAATGTTGTTTTACCGGCACCATTTCGTCCAAGAAAACCGACTATTTCCCCTTTATGAATCTCAAAAGAAATATCCTCTAACGCCTGAACTTTCCCAAAGAATTTGGTAACATGCTCTGTGATAATCATAATGAATTTAATATCCCAACTATCAGGATGTTTCCTTACCCAAAAACAACTCAATTTTTTCAAAAAGGTTCTTACTGTCTACTGGTTTTGAAACATATTCAATATTAACACGTTTCCCAATACTTTCATCAAGTTCTTGACATCGGTCAGTTAAAAGAACAATCGGAACCTTATCAAAATTATCATTAAACCGTAATTGATAGCACACATCGTACCCATCAACTTCCGGCATCATCACATCCAACACTACTAAATCAGGAGACTCTCTTTGAATGTTCGCTAAAGCATCCAGTCCATCAATAGCTGAAACAACAACATACCCCTTAGCTTTTAAAAGAGAACATATCAGCTGATTCGTTGTGGGATCATCATCAACAACAAGAATTTTTTTAGACATATATAATCATCCTTTTCTAAAAAATGAATAATGCATGGATTATATCGAAAAATTATGTATTAGACAAGAGAAGAACCCATGCATTGTGCCTTTTTAATAAATCTTCTAATAATACCAATTCCACTAATTAATTCCTGATATTAGTTTTACTTAGGATCGGCTCAAAAATAACCTCGACAACTATATATCTCAACCCGACAAGACTTATGTTATGATTGTCGAGGTTATTTTTGAACGATTCCTTATCTCGACGATTTTACGAGTAAGTAAGCCTTTTAAATGAGTACTTATTTAATAGATTTGGTTATAAGTTTATTTTTAAGAAATTATTTAATAAAATTGGGATAACTGCCCAAAATGATCCTTATAATCTTCCCTGCTGAACTGAATAATTTTTAGAGCCTCTTCTTTACCAAAAGTATGCGTAATTTCACAAGTCGGATCTATTGAATCAGGAAGATCTTTATATGTAAGGAAATAATGCCTTAAACGATCAATAAAGGCTTCTGGACAGTCTTCAATATTATTCCAACAGCTGTATAATCCATCTCCGTGCATGACAGCAATAATCTTATCATCGGCCTGTCCCCGGTCAATCATTCGAAATCCTCCAATAGGAATAGCCCGTACCATAATATCACCATGACTTATTGTTTTTTCTGTTAAAACACAAATATCCAATGGATCATCATCTCCCACAACCTCACTGCGCCCTGTTTCTTTCGCGCAATAGCCCCCAATTCGCTTTCCACAATAAGTCTGTGGAATAAATCCATAAAGCGTTGGGCATATGCTGGAATACTTTTGAGGACGATCTACTTTTAAAAACCCGCTTTTTTTATCAATTTCATACTTCACAGTATCCGTTGGGACAGTTTCAATATAGGTATTAACCATATTCGGAGCATCTTCTCCAATAGGAATCCCATGCCAGGGATGTGATCGTAAAAGAAGTGACATTGACTGCCACATTGACTGCATATCAATTTTATCCATATTAACCCCTATTCTTTAATTTTTTTTAAACATAGCCCCGCACAGCTTTAATAATTTTTTCCTTTAACTTATTCATATCCACCGGCTTGGAAAGAAAATCCGTCATCCCCGCTTCAAAACACTTTTCTTTATCTTTATCCAAGACAGCGGCTGTTAATGCAACAATAGGAATGTCCTTAGAAATTTCTTTCCGTATCATTTTTGTAGCCTCAATCCCTCCCATAACCGGCATCATTACATCCATTAAGCATAGGTCATACTTCCCCATTTTTAATTTTTCAATCGCCTCCTGTCCATTATTAGCATAATTTCCTTCACATCCCAAAATATCAAAATAGGCTTTAATTAATTCCTGATTTGGAAGGCTGTCTTCTACAACCAATACTTTAATTCCCTTGCAACCCATTTCGCCGGCCATATGCCGGGTAATAATCTGCTGTCCTTCTTTTCTTTGGTCTCCTAACACCATAGCCATGACAGAAACAAGCTCTTTTCTGGAAATTGGCTTTGGTAAAAAAGCATCAAACCCTTTCTCTTCAGCTTTATGCGCGACTCCGATACGTACATCAGAAGTCGTCGCGATGAACTTAATTGTGTCAAATTTTTTATGAGACTTTACTTTTTTAACAAATCCATACCCATCCATTTCCGGCATCATAATATCAGAAAATATCATCTCCGGGAGAGTTCCCTTCTCTATAAATTCGTCCAGCTTTTGCAATGCGGCTTTCGGGGAAGACATTGCGGACAAAACATTCGTCCCCATTTCTTCACAATAACGTTTAAGAATAATTCTGGATGTCTCATTATCATCTAGAATCATTACTGATCTTCCTTCTAACTCTCTTTTAGATACGGGATGAATTTGATTTTTGGATACCTCCTTCCCTTTCTTTAGCCTTATCGTAAAAATAAATTCAGAACCCTTTCCTTCCTTTGACTCCACCCATATCTTCCCTCCCATAACATTGACTAACGAACGACAAATAGAAAGCCCCAGCCCTGTTCCTCCATACTTTCGTGTGGTCGAAGTATCCGCCTGATTAAAAGATTCAAAAATAGAATCCTGTTTATCTTCCGGAATTCCAATCCCTGTGTCCTTAACAATAAATTTCAGACTGATATCCTCTTCCGAAATCTCCGTGCCATCCTTACGCACAACAATGCCGATTTCTCCTTGAGATGTAAACTTCTCAGCGTTATTTAAAAGATTAACCAATATTTGCCTAAGACGCGTAGGGTCCCCCATAACACTTCGAGGAATATTTTTATCAATATCAATATACGTGCTACTGGAACGATCTCCCTGTGGATGAGATGTGATCATTTTAAAAACATCTCCTACCAAATATTCCAGATCAAATTCAATCATTTCCAAAATAATTTTACCTGATTCCAGTTTTGAAAAACTCAGGACATCATTAATGACACTAAGCAAAAGCTTTCCACTGGAAGTAATTGTATTTAAAAATTTATTTTGGGTTTCATCTAATGAAGTTTTTCTCAACAAATCACTGAATCCCATAATCGCGTTCATAGGGGTTCGGATTTCATGACTCATATTCGCTAAAAAGTCACTTTTAGCCTGCGCAGATGCCTGTGCTTTTTTACTTAGTTCCATAGCCAACTCACGCTCCTCTTTAAGATCCCGCATAATATTAAGAGTAGCTAAATGCGCTTTTTGCATTTTTTTCGCGTTTTTCGCTAATTCTTCCTGAATTTTTTTTCGCTCATCAATTTCTTTCCTTAAATACAATGTTCTTTCTTTAACCGTATTCTCTAAATTTATTTTCTCATATTCCAGGGCCCTAATGGCTTCCTGTAAATTGTTCGTCATGACATTAAGTGATTCTGTTAATTCTCCGATTTCATTATTTTGGTCAGAGGACAAATATCCCTCGAAAGACTCTCCCGAAGCCAATGTTTGAGCATATTTGGTAAGTTGCGCAATGGGATAAATAATTTTTTTTGTGTTCCAATAGGCTCCTCCAATAAGAAAAATTGTAAGAACTCCCCCAACAAGAAATATTTCATTCCGAAAACCTTTGGATTGCTCAAAAATAGTTTCTTCCCCCGCTACCAAAGAAATCATCATGAACCGTCTGGGGCGATCCTGATCAAAATGAAAAACCTTTACGAGTAGAATCTCCTCTTCTTTCTTCACAGCAAACTGACGAATATCTTTGTCTTCTCGTTTCGCCGTAGCTTCTTCCGCTTCTTTTTTAAAAAATTTTACTGTTTGAGGATAATCCTTTGTCATTCTGTAATCATGCTTTAATTCAAATCCAAAAATACGGGAAGAATCCGGATGATACAAATAATAGCCATCCTGATTAGTTACAATAAAATGATAGCTGTCTGTTTTTTGAAAAAGTTGACGAAAAATAGCTTGAATATTCACATTAATAACAACCATGCCAAAAAGCTCTCCTGTTGCCTGATCATATACAGGAGTCCCAATCCTTAACATTGGCTGGTAGGGAACGCTTATCTTTCCGTTCTCCCGACTTAATGTAATCTCGCTTAAATAAATCCCTCCTTTTTTGAGTTTTTGCGTCTCGAAAAAATAATTCCTATTTCCTTTTTTCTGAAGAGCCTTTTCTCTCTGTACAATATTCCCTTCCGAGGTTTTATCTACCCGAACAATCTCACGTCCATTATCAGCCTTACTGATAAAACGGACCTGCTGATATTCCGGCCTCGATTTAAGCATCGTTAAAAAAATACTCTCCAACCGTTTTTTCCATAAATCTTCCGTCGTAATTTCATTAAAATCTATTCCGTTAAATTTACGCGTACGAATAATTCCCTGAATCGGTGGAACCTTTGAAAGAAAAGTCACCTCCTGACGGAATGCCACAATTTGCTTTTGAAAAAAATTTTGTGAATAAACAAGATGATTTTTCATTGAAGTAACGGCATTCTTTGTTAAGAGTCGATCTGCCCTGAGATAAGAAAAATATCCCATAACAAAAATACCGATAACCATAATTCCTAAAATAGCGGTTAGAATCTGGATAGAAATAGATTGAAATTTTTTTGTTTTATTCCTTCTTACCATCGTAATCTTCCATATTGCAAAATTTTCTCCTCAAGCTTTAAAATATCTAACGGTTTTATCATATAATCGTTCATCCCGGCGTTTAAACAGGTCTCACGACTGAATTCTGTTGTCGCGGCTGTTAAAGCAACAATAGGAAAATCTTTAGAAATTTTTTCTCTTATCATCTTGGTCGCCTCTATTCCATTCATCACCGGCATCATCACATCCATCAAACACATATCATAAACATTTAATTCTAACTTCTCAATAGCTTCTTTCCCATTAGAGGCATAATCTCCCCTGCATCCAAGAACATTAAAACAAGCTTTAATTAATCTCTGATTAGAAATATCATCTTCCACAACCAATACCTTAATACCGACGCAGCCTTCTTCTCTCCCTTCATGAGAACCGGCCTGCGCCTCCTTTTCTCTCAAACCTAACACCACTTCAAAAACCTTTAACAATTCCTGTCGAGAAAAAGGTTTCGCCAAACAACCATCAAAACCCCCTTCTTCCACTCCGGACATTGCGCCATACCGAATATCTGAAGTCATCGCGATTATTTTTATGTCCTGCCACCTTTCATCTTCCTGAATTTTTTTAACTAACTCATATCCATACATCCATCCCGGGACCCCGGCTAAAACCACATCACTTAAAATCACTTCGGGAAAATTTTTTCCGACAATCAACTTATCTACTACTTCAAAAACCTCTCCAACAGAATCTACCACACTTAAAACTTCTATTCCCTGCTCTTCACAATATCTTCGCGCGACAGTCCTTGATCCTTGATTATCATCAATAATGACCGCCTTTATTCCCTCTAACTTTTTATTTTGAAAAATAGAACCCCCCTTTTGAAACCTTGCCGTAAAACTAAACCGATTTCCTTTCCCTTCTTCTGATTCCATCCAGATTTTACCGCCCATCGCCTCCACTAAAGACTTACTCACAACTAACCCCATATCCTCACTAGTTTGAAAAGGCACTCCAACATGATTGAATAAAGACTCTATTTCTTTTTGCTTCTGCTTAGAGATGCCTCCACTTGTATCTTTGACTGTAAACCTCAAAATGGTTTCTTCTGTATTTTCTTCTGCATTTTCTTCTATCTTAACTTCCGTGACAACAACACAAACCTCACCCTTAACACTTAGCTTAATAGCGTTATCTAAAAGGTTAAAAAGAACTCTTCTTAATTTTTCCGGATCTCCTTTAAAATAGTGAGAAAATCCTTGGGCAACATCGACGTATTTGCTTACCGGTCTATACGAAGACTTCTTGTCCACCATTCTAAAAACATCATTGACTAAAAATTCTACATCAAAATCAATAAGCTCTTGGACGCTCTGATTTTGTTCTAAAAGAGAAAACTGTGCCATATTATCCACTAGCTCTAAAAGAGAGCGCCCATCCGTTAGCATTGATTCCAGATAACCTTTTTGCTGATCATCCAAAGGGGTGTTTTTTAAAAGACCTCCGAATCCAAGAATAGCGGTTAAAGAAGCCCGTAGTTCCCGGGTAATAGATATTAAAACTTTTTCCTTTTCCTCGCTGTCTACTCCCATATTATGAACTAATTTATTTTTCAACATCTTCTTTCCCTTTTTTATTTTCTTTCCCCTTATACATAATTTTCCAAGGATGCAACTTTAAATCCCGACTCATTTCTTCCAAATTCTTTGATGTCGCTTCCAAATTAACCACCATATTATCAATATATTCTTTATTCACATTCAAACGTTGATCAACATTATCAGCAATAGAAACAATGTTTCGCAAGGCCATATTAATACTAACTAAAATCTCATCTACTATTTCCTTACTCGTTTCCAAGCGTTCATTAACATTTTTGACAATCCCCTTTAATTCCCCGGCAATCTCCTGGCCATCTTCAACAAGTTTTTCAAAATCCGGGGACTCTTCTCCTAAAATAATTGATCCCGGCGACAAATAAGGACTACTTTTAAGCCCTGACGTTAAACCTACATATTTTTCCCCCATTAATCCCAAATTTTTAACATAAGCTTTAGAATCTTCTCGAAGACGAGCACGCGCATCAAGCCACAAAGTTAGTTCCATTTTAATCTTATCGGAATCATCTTTAATCACAATATCCTTAACCACGCCCATTTTATACCCATTAAACATAACCGGAGAACTTAAGTCAACCCCATTAATATCGTCAAATTGAACTTTGACAATATATCCTTTTTTTGAAAAACTTAAATTTTTCACCTTATACGTCATAATAGCTAATAAAATAAGTGCCCCAACAACCATTACTCCAATTTTAATTTCATTATTTAATTTCATTCATTATCCTCCACAAGGGATTGACCTGTAGAGACGCAAAATCTTGCGTCTCTACAATTTATCCTGTACAAATCCCCCCTTTTCCAAAGGGGAAAAAACTTATTCACCCTAATTGTATAGGGCCTTCAATATTTCCATTAATAAACTGCTGAACAATGGCATTAGAAGAATTTTTTATTTGTTTTGGAGTTCCTACTTCTAAAAGTCTTCCCTGATAAAGCATGGCGACACGATCTGCAATCCGAAAAACACTTTCCATATTATGTGTCACTACTATTGATGTTAGTTTTAACTTCTTTGTTAAATCTAAAATCAATTGATCTACCATCGCGCAGGCAACAGGGTCCAATCCAGCCGTTGGTTCATCATAAAACACGATTTCCGGGTCCATCGCAATCGCACGCGCTAATCCCACACGCTTTTTCATCCCCCCGGAAAGCATGCTTGGCAAATAGTTCTCAAACCCTTGAAGACCAACCAAATTTAATTTCATCCGCGCAATAATACTAATAATTTTATCACTTAACCTCGTATGTTCTCTTAAAGGAAGGCTCACATTTTCCTCGACACTTAAAAAATCCAATAATGCTGCTGATTGAAAACTCATGCCGAATTTTTGTTTTACTTTTTCCTTTTCCTCCTGACTCAAAACGCCCACATTATTTCCATTAAAATAAACCTCACCGACATTGGGAATAATCCCTCCAGCCATAATCCTTAATAAAGTGCTCTTTCCACTCCCTGATCCTCCCATAATCACAAACGTCTCTCCCTTATGGACCTCAAGAGAGACATCATCTAAAACAGTCCTTTCTCCAAAAATTTTTTTAATATTTTTAACGCATAGGGCTGGTGTATGCATAATTTAATAATCCGAAAAAAAATAGATCGCGGTTAAAATACAATCCGCGACAATAATCAGAATAAAGCTTGCGACCACACTGTTTGTTGTAGCACGCCCTACCCCCACTGCTCCTCCACGTGTTTTTAACCCTTGATACGCGCCAACCATCGTAATGATCATGGCAAAAACAAATGACTTGGATAGCCCTGTATAAATATCTTTCATCGTTAAAAATTTCACCGCTGTTTGTATATACAACCCCGAGTTGATTTTTAAATTTCCAATACCAATAAGATACCCCCCCAGTATTCCGGATGCATCTCCAATAATTGTTAAACAAGGAAGCATGATCAATAAGGCCAAAAACTTTGGAACAACTAAATACCGTATCGGATTGATCGCCATAGTATCAAGGGCTTCAATCTGTTCATTAACCTTCATGGAACCAATTTCTGCCGTAATCGCCGCTCCAATGCGTCCCGCAATAACCAGCGCCGTTAAGACAGGGCCCAACTCTCGACAAATCGAAACACTTACTAACCCGGCCACATAAAAAACCGCTCCCATTTGACGTAGCTGGGGCGCGGACTGCATCGCTAATACAACCCCCGTAAAAAAAATAACAAAAAAAACAATGATAATAGAGTTAACCCCCATAAAAACCATTTGTTCCAATATAGATTTAAAATAGAGTGGTTTTTTCTTAAAAGGGCTGGCAACGGTCCAATAGGCCGTTTCCAAAAAAAGGCGGAAAAAATCAAAGACTACTGATACCCAACATTTACAAGTTCTACCAATATGTTCAAAGAAAGGAATCATTTTTGAATTAAATCTTTTATCTTCTCTAATAACTCCCCTACATTCACAGGTTTAGTAAGATAAGCCTCTGCCCCCATCTCACGGCCAATTTGAATATCATCTTCTTCATCTCTTGAAGTAAGAAAAATAATAGGAATGTGCTTTTGTTGTTCTTCTGATTTAAGCAGACGACAAAAATTATAACCATTAATAATAGGCATCATCACATCAAGAATAATCAAATCAGGCCCACTGTCCATGGCTAACTGCAGACCTTCGGCCGCTTCACAGGCTGTAGTAACTTTATACCCACTATCCCCCAGAACCCCTTCCAGAAGCCTTATTTGAATCCGGTCATCATCAACAACAAGAATTTTTTTCATTTATGCTAATTTTACCCGTTTACGTAACAGTACGGTTCGTAGGGGCACAGAGTGTATGCCCCCTACAATAAAAATTCGTAACCGTTCACGCCTCTCTGTGTCATTGCGAGAAGGCATTCAAAATATTCAAGCCGACGCGGCAATCTTTTATGCTGACCCAAGATTGCTTCGTCACCCTGATTAATTGATTGGCTTCTCGCAATGACACAATGAAGGCGTGAACGGTTACCAATTTTATTTATTTTACCGTGTTCATTTCTCTTCAACAAGAAAAAAACAAATTATTATATTAATTTAATACTTAGCTCATCTAAAACCAGCCTTCCCTTCAAAGTCGTTTTTACAAATACTCCCTCTTGCTCAAGAAACCCGTTTTTTACAAATCTTTTAATACAGAGCTTCCGTTCTTCTCCTATAGAACACTGAAATTTTTTTTCAATAAAAGAGACATCAACCCCTTGATTCATCCTCAATCTAAACAATAAATTTTCTATTAACCTCTGCTCTTCAGTTAAAAATTCACTCCCATCAACCACAGATATTCCCTCCTTAATCCCTTTAATATATTTCGTCAAACGTGAAACATTCCAGTAACGCTTCCCTTTAATATATGAGTGGGCCCCAACACCCAGTCCAATGTAGCCTCCCCCTAACCAATAATGTTTATTATGTTCCGACTCTTTTCCTTCTTTAGAAAAATTACTTACCTCATATTGATTCAACCCATGATCCTCAAGAAACTTTGTGACAAAAATATATTTTTCTGTTTGTGATTGATTATCTGAAAGAAAAATTTTTTTTGTATAAAACCGACTCCCTTCTTCAGGCGTTAACGCGTATAAAGATAAATGTTCACTTCCCAACTTTACAACCTCTTGAACATCTTGCTGTAATTCACCCATCGTTTGATTTGGAAAATCATACATCAAATCTAAATTAATATTTTCTATCCCTTTGTCCCTTAACAAATAAAAAATATCCTTTGCTTTGTGTTGATCATGATTTCTTCCTAAAAATTTTAAATATTTATTTTGCAATGACTGAATTCCTAAACTTACACGATTAATCCCAACCCTTGTTAAAATTTTAATTTTTTCTACATTTATTCCGTCGGGGTTGGCCTCTATTGTCCACTCAATACCCTCTTCAAAAAGAAAATTTTCTTTAATCATACGCGCCAATATTTCGATATATTTTGTACTTAACAATGTTGGGGTCCCCCCTCCGATATAAATAGACTTAATTTTTGTATCCTTAAACCATTGCATTTCTTTTTTTAAACAATCTAAGTACAGACCTATTTTTTCTTCTTGTCCGACGGAAACAACAAAAGAACAATAAAAACATTTATGTCTGCAAAATGGAATATGGATGTAAAGAGTTGTCATTTTGAAAATTTTTAATATTAATTACTGATTGTTTTTAATTTTGTTTTTTAAAAAAAAAATTTCACCAGGCCAATATTAAAAATCTCGTCGGGAATCCGGCACAATCATTACAAATATTTTTTTATTTTATCTGATAAATAACTTAATTATTTTTTGCATCAAAAAAACTCTATGTTATTATTAATTTAATTGTTATAAAAAATCTTTTTGCAAAGGAGGATACTTAATGCCAATCAAAAAGAAAACAACAAAAAAAGTTGTCAAAAAAAAAGTGACCAAAAAAGCTGTTCCAAAAAAAGTTGTGAAGAAAGCAACTAAAAAGGTTGTGAAAAAAAAAGCTGTAAAAAAAGCGACTAAAAAGGTTGTGAAGAAAAAAGCAACCAAAAAGAAAAAATAACTTAAGATTTCTCCAGTAAAAAAACCCTCTGCGATAACTCGGAGGGTTTTTTTATTATAAAATATTTCTCAATTCATCCTTAATATAGCGCAGAGCATCATTGATCAAATAAGTTAAAATGTCCCGGTTATACCAATTTCATTAAATAATGACCAAAATTCATTTTGCTTGTCTCGACGATTCAACGAGACACAGCAACCTTAAAATAGAGCAATTATTTAATGAATTTGGTATTAATTCCTGATTTAATTTTACTTACCTCGACGTTTTTGCGAGTAAGTAAGCTTTTTAAATGAGTACTTATTTAATGGAATTAGTATTATTTACAAACCCTGACTTTTTTTAAAGCAGCTTTTTTAACCCTTTTTTTTCTCTTTATTTGCGCATACCGATCGACCATATTATATTTCATCCATTCTAATGCGTATAATCTCAACCACTCCTCAGTAGCCCGTTCAATTCCAATACTATACCCAGCCTTTTGGCTTTCAATCCAAAGATGTTTATTAATAGCTTCAACCACCTTCTTATCCCGCAAAAGATCTTTTGATTCTGAAATATCCATATCCCCTCCTAAGGATCTGCGCATAAAATTGTCCAGATTATTTATGGGCAGATCCTGATTATACTGATTCTCTTCCTTCCCTATATGTTATCCTTGAAACAAGGATGCCAACTTCATACAAAACTATCAACGGTCCGGCCATAATTAACTGCGTAATTATATCCGGAGGTGTAATGATGGCACTAACAATGAGGATTAAAACAACCGCATATCTTCGTTTTTGTGCCAAAAAATCGGGAGTCGCTATGCCAATTTTTGTTAAAAACATCAATACTAATGGTAATTCAAAAACAACGCCAAAAGCAAGAATCATGGTTCCAATAAAAGAAATGTAACTCTTAATGGTAATCATGGGAACAATAAAATCAGAAGAAAAGCTTAAAAGAAATCGGATCGAAATAGGAATCGTGATGAAATAAGCAAATAGGCCACCCAAAACAAAAAGAAAAAACGAACACGGTCCAAAAAAATAAACATATTTAATCTCTGTTTGTTTTAATCCGACCGCAACAAACTTCCAGATTTGATAAAGTGTAACAGGAAATGATAAAAATAAACCAACAAAAAAAACAAGTGTAATGCGTGCCAGAAACGCATCGGCAGGAGATGTGAACACTAATTGCCCAACAGGCTTAATAATAAAAACTAAAATTTTATCAATAAATCTGTAAACAATAATCGACATTAAGACTACTGTAATAATAATCTTAAGTAACCGTCCACGCAATTCATCCAGATGCCCCCCCCAAGAAAGATGCCTAGGATTTTCGCTCATCATCCTTATCTTCAACAACTTTTTTTACATCATCCTGAATTTCCTTCCCTGCTTTCTTAAACTCTCGAATGGCCTTACCTAATGAACTTCCAATTTCCGGAAGTTTTTTTGCCCCAAAAAGAACAATAATTGCCAAAGCAATAAAAATAATTTCCGGCATCCCCATATTCCACATAAAAAATCTCCTTAATCATACAGGCAACCAATCGCCCCCTACTCAATAACAACACGATAATAATCTTTTTGAAAAATTCTATTTATCTTCTCAAGAGGCTGAACGTAAGAAATAATATCAAACGAGGATTCGACTTTAACCTGACCTATTTTTTTATCCCCATCGTAAACAGTTAAATAATCGCCTGGGAATAAATTATTGATCGCCCCTAACGTAACAACATATTGTGAAGCCTGCTGGTCAACCCACAAAAATCCTTCTTTTCGACTCTTTTCGTTTTTACCGTAGATTTCTTCCGATTGTGCTACAAGTCTTTTAAGGCTAACGCCATCTGAAGCACCAGAACCCGAAAATGAACCTTCCTTTTGACTCGCCAAAACTCTCTGTTCAATTTTAGTCTCTTTGGCCTTAATCTTTTTAACCTTAATCTGCTCCCTTTTGGCTAATTCCGGCTTAACTTCTAAATAATAAAATACGGCTGTCGCGAAAAGACCGACTCCAAAAACAATTAAAACCAAACCAATAATTATTTTTCTAACATTCTTCTTAGGCATAAATTTTTTTAACACACAACTTTAAGGTTGTCAATCAGGCTTTAAGTAAAAATGATTTCCCTAATTTTTAGGATCCCTCCCCCTTGAAATTTCTCTCATTTTATGGCATACTAATGATTGAATAGGGAGGATAGTTTGATAGCGAAAGCATGTTCAAGGCCTATCACCTTATAAAATCGGCGCCCGGATATGAAACAGGGTGCCGTTTTTATTTAAATACCCTCACTTCCTCCCCAACAACTCAAACATCTTATTCTTATATGCCTCTACTCCTGGCTGGTTAAACGGATTAACCCCTAAAAGATATCCCCTTATTGCTACGGCTTTTTCGAAAAAATAATATAATTGCCCAAGAGAATTAGCGTCAAACCGCGCTATTGTAATAGTCATATTTGGAACCCCGCCTTCATAATGGGCCATAGCTGTTGCCCTGTATGCCCGTTTATTCACGTAATCCAAACCCTTTCCTGCCACACAGTTAAAATTATCCAAATCATCAGAATCTTCCGGAATAATCATTTCCTGCCCTGAATTTTCAACAACTAAAAAAGTTTCGAACATGTTCCTCTGGCCTTCCTGAATAAGCTGCCCCATTGAATGAAGATCCATTGTAAAATTTAATGATGTTGGAAAAATCCCCTTGCCTTCTTTGCCCTCACTCTCTCCAAAAAGCTGCTTCCACCATTCGTCAACTAATGTCAAGCGCCGATAAAATGTCGATAACACCTCAATATCTTTTCCTTTCCCTTGAAG
Source organism: uncultured Planctomycetales bacterium (assembly GCA_964541845.1). Classification (GTDB taxonomy): domain Bacteria; phylum Omnitrophota; class Gorgyraeia; order Zapsychrales; family Zapsychraceae; genus CAZIRV01. The sequence goes on along the minus strand of CAZIRV010000002.1, from coordinate 9,510 downwards.
AATAAAGCGTGCTGCCGCATATTGATACGCGATATTAGTGTCTAAATTCATTATGGAACAATGCTCCTGCGCCTTACGCGAGCCTTTGATAAGCTCTTTAATATTAATGCCGGCAATAGCTAATGGAACCAGCCCCGCTGATGTTAAAACAGAAAACCTCCCGCCGACATCATCATTAATAGCGTACGTCCTGAACCCTTCCCGATCAGCAATCGTCTTTAAAGCCCCCTTATTTGCGTCTGTAATACAAATAATACGCTCCTTCAATTCTTCTGGTGAATATTTTTCCCGCATAAATTTTTTTACAACACGAAAGGCTAAGGCCGGTTCTGTGGTTGTTCCTGATTTTGAAATCACAACCACGGTTATCCTCTTATCTTTCAATTTTTCTAATAAATGATACAAGTACCCTGAGCTCAAATTATGCCCTGCATAATAAACAGGAAGCTTTTGTTCCCCAATAAGAAACTCCAATGTCGCGTGAACACCAACATAAGATCCTCCAATCCCAATACTAATTAAACAGTCAGAATTTTGCCGAACCTCTTCCCCTAATTGCGTAAGTTCATCTAAAAAACTATCTTCTGTTTTCTGAGGAAGATCAAGCCAACCCGTAAACTCCGCACCTTTACCTGTTTTATTTTCTAAATCGTCATGCGCTTTCTCAATAGCCGGCAAAAGATTTTCATAATCCCTTTCTTCAATGAACCCTTTAAGATGTTCTCTATCTAATTTAATATCCATATTTATATCCTTTCTTTAATAATCCCTCCGCCAATAACCACATCCCCATCATACAATACCACAGACTGCCCCGGCGTTACAGACATTTGCGGTTCAGCAAAGTCAACACGAATTTTATCCTTATCTAAGCAGATTAAATAACCTTTAACTTCCGGCGCATTATAACGAATCCGCGCGTCAATTTCCATTCTTTCCTGAGAAATGTTCTTTAAAAAATTAACTTGTTTTGCTACAAGACCTTGTGAATACAGACACTCTTTGGGTCCAACATGAACCGTATTTTTTTCCTTGTCAATATTGTAAACATAAACAGGCACTCCTAACGCAATGCCAAGCTTATCTCTTTGACCAATTGTGTAATTAGCAATCCCTTTATGCTGACCCACAACCTTCCCCTCTTCATTAATAAAATCGCCTGGAATAAAAGACTCTTCCCCAACACGGTCTTTAATAAACTGCTTGTATCCTGTATCCGACACAAAACAAATATCCTGACTTTCCGGCTTGTCTGCTGTATTTAAATCGTATTTTCGGGCTAACGCTCTTACTTCATCTTTAACCATTTTTCCAAGAGGAAATAACAAATGAGATAACGTTTCTTTCTTAATACTATACAAAAAATAAGACTGATCTTTCCGTGCGTCCACCGCCTTCTTCATTTTATATGTATGATCTCCCTCCTGGAAAAATTCAAGCTGGACATAATGCCCTGTGGCCAAATAATCCGCCCCAAGGGCCATTACTTTTTTGTAAAGCGTTCTGAATTTTAAATATTGATTACACCGCACACAAGGATTAGGCGTACGTCCATTCAGATACTCACTCACAAAATCGTCAATAACGTACTCTTGAATATCCTCGGCAAAATCTAAAACGTAATGAGGAATATCTAAAATTTGCGCCGCGCGCCTGGCATCGGCAATACCATCAACCCCGCAACACGATGGTTTTTTGGAATTTAGATGTGTAATACTAAAACACATCGTCACCCCCACCACATCATACCCCTGTTCCTTCATGAGCCCAGCCACCACAGAAGAATCCACCCCTCCACTCATCGCCACAAAAACTTTTTTATTTTTATTTATCATGTGTTACACCAATTTTTGTGTTGAGCAAATATTTAATTTTTGAAAAAGATCCCAATGCATTGGCTAAAAACTCTTCTTAGGGCCTGCGTACAAATTAACTACCGAATAATATTATGTTCTTCGAGGATAAATTTTATAATTATCGGCAATTTATTGTTGTACAGTGCCTTAACGGCTGAGTCCTTATCTTTTTCAAAAAATTAAATGCTTGCTCTACTCCCTGCAACCTTTTCAATCGCATTATACGTCACATCCAATAATTTTTTTAACTCACTTTTACTCGCCGACAATGGCGGCATCAAAACAATGACATCACCTAATGGCCTTAAAATAACACCGTGCTTACGACCCTCCCGGCAAACCTTTGCGCCTATTTGCTCCTCCCAAGGATAAGGGTCTTTCGTCTCTTTATTCTTTACTAATTCAACCCCCACCATAAAACCTCGTTGACGAATATCTCCAACACACGAAAAATCATAAAACCTCTGAAGCCTCTGATGAAAAAATTTAATTTTCGGCTGTAACTTAACTAATGTTTTTTCTTTCTTAAAAACCTCAAGATTAGCCAAAGCTGCCGCACAAGCCAACGGATTCCCTGTGTACGTATGTCCGTGAAAAAAAGTTTTCTGTTCTTTGTAATCAAAACAAAATCCATCAAATATTTTTTTAGTCGTCAATGTCGCGGCTAACGGCAAATACCCCCCTGTCATTCCCTTAGCCAAACACAAAATATCAGGACGAACGTTCTCTTGTTCACAAGCAAACATGGTTCCTGTCCGTCCAAAGCCCGTTGCCACCTCATCCACAATAAAAATTACCTCATATTTTTTACACAACGCCGCCATCCGCTTAAGAATCCCTTTCGGCCACATAATCATTCCCGCTGCTCCCTGTACAATCGGCTCAACAACAAAAGCAGCTATCGCGTCACGCTTCTTCTTTAGCATCACCTCAAATTGCCCAAGACACTCAAACGCATAATCCGGATACTTCTTTCCTTTAGGCGCGCGATAGCAATCCGGAAAATCTAATTTTATCGTCTTAAAAATCAGGTTTCGATAAACCTCGTGAAATAAATCAATCCCTCCGACACTCACGCTGCCCAATGTGTCTCCATGATACGAGTTCGCCAAATGAACAATATTCATCTTTTTCTTTTGTCCGATATTTTGCCAATATTGATAAGCTATTTTAATAGCAATTTCAACAGACGTTGAACCACTATCTGAATAAAAAACCTTTTCCAGTCCTTTAGGAACAATATCAACCAACGCCTTTGCCAACGCAATAGCCGGGGTACTGGACAAACCAAGCAACGTTGAATGCCCCAACTTATTAATCTGTTGTTTAACAGCTTCATCAATTTCCTTTTTACCATGACCATGCACATTCACCCAAAGACTGGACACCCCGTCAAGATAACGATTTCCTTGAGTATCGATTAAATAACTTCCTTTAGCTTTATCAATAATTAAAACCTCTTGCTCAAGCCAATCCTTCATCTGCGTAAAAGGGTGCCATAAATATTTTTTATCATCATGGATATATTGTTCTGTGGTAAAGACGCCCCGTTGGGGCGTCTTTACAAAATCATTAAAATTTATTTGTCCCCTGCATTTTTTAACAATCTTCTTAAAATTTGCACTTTTTAAATAGGGAATCATCCCTAACACCGGAACCTTTCCAAACGTTCGAATAATATCCGGATTTGTTTCTTCCGGAACCCCTGGCGTATGATTTTTAGTCTGGTTAAAAATAACTCCCCGCACATTCAATCCCGAACTCCGAGCCTGATTAATCGTCAGCAACGTATGATTAATAGTTCCCAAACCCAAACGGCTGACAATAACCACATCTAAATCCAAATCTTTAATCAAATCAGCAATAAAATAATCCTTTTTAAGAGGCACCAGTAAACCTCCTGCCCCCTCAACTAACATGAACTCATGCCGTGCGCTTAACTTTGTGTAACCGGAAATAATTTTATTAATCCTAATAACTATTTTCTGTCGAGCAAATGCCCCATTCGGAGACAAAGGCTCTTTTACAAAATAGGGATTAATTTCCTCAAGGGAATCTTCAATCCCAAGCATTATTTTTAATAATGCCGCATCTTCTCCACCACATTGAATGGGTTTCATTACCCCCACATCAATATTCTGGTCCTTCATCAAGGCTCCAAGAACTAAAGTGGCCATTGTTTTTCCAACCCCCGTATCTGTCCCTGTTATAAATACCCCTTTACTCATCGCTTTACCTCAACCCAAATCACTTCAAAAGTAACAATAACCCCTAATCTATCTCGGAAATTCTGTTCATAATATTCATTGGCTCGACTTAATAACTCTTTTCCGACAAAAAAGTCTCGCGGCAAAGCATTTGCTCCAATATCTTTTATCCATTTAAGCAATGCCATCATACCGGGAAAACGCGCCTTGATCAGCTCGCTATTTATTTTTATATCACTAAATCCTGCTTCACAAACAGCTCTCGAAATTTCTTCTTGTCCCGTTAACCTATCGATCGGCAACACATTACGATCTGTCGCCGATTCTAATGAAATAAACAATTCTTCAAAAGTATTGCGCCCAAACAATGTACAGCAAAATAGACCATCATCTTTTAAAACCAAATAACATTGCTTAAAAGCTCGCAATAAATCATCAACCCATTGATAGGCTAAATTCGAAACAACAACGTCAAACGTACTATCTTTAAATGGTAAATTCTCCGCGTGCGCCTGTACAATTTTAAAACTCCCTTCTTTTTTCTTAGCCTCCCCAATCATCCCCAAAGAAAAATCGACCCCAACAGTCCCTGCATTTTCAAATACACGCGTCAACCGATTCGTCAACCACCCCGGCCCCATCCCAACATCCAGAACTGCTGAACAATTGTCCCGCAAAGCAACCCTGGCAATTAACTCCCGTCCAATCTCCTTATGCAAGCCTGTCAATACATCATACTGCATCGCCGCGTTAGAAAATGCCTTCCGAATTTTCTGATCAATAAGATTAAACATACTTTATTGTGCCCGTTCACGGGATATGCCGTGAACGGTTACACTTTATTTACTGTCACCTAAAAACTCATGCAAAACTTCGTTAAACTCTTCCGGTGTACTTAAAAAAGGGAGATGTCCCCGTTTAATCATCGTATCAAAACGTGCCTGAGAGACTATTGTCTTTAAATAATCCACCGCCTCTTGATTACAAATTTCGTCTCCATCCCCATTAATAAACTGCATCGAACATTGAACACTCTTTAAAACTTCCGTTAAATCTTCCTGCTCTAAAATATCCAAATATTCTGCCATAGCTGCTTTCATGGGAGGCTCTTCTGCCTTACGAAATTTCTGAATCCATTTAAACCGTCGAGTCGCCCGCTCTTCTTTCGTAAAAAGAGACCGAAAAAAAATACTGAGGATTGTTGTATAATCCGTCTCAAGCTGTCCGGATAATTTCCGAATTTTTTCGATATCCAGACCGTAAGGTTGTTGTTCAGATTTAACAAAGTTTGGCATAGTCCCTACAAACGTCATCTGTTTAATATTTGCATAAAAAATAGCATAAAATTTTAACGCTACCAATCCACCCAGGGAACTCCCTACAACACTTAACTCCTTAACATTTTCCTGATTAAGAATATGCCCAATATCCTCAGCCATTTCACCTAAAGAAACCTTCTGCCAACTACTTTTTCCATGCCCCGGAAGATCAACAGCAATCACTCTGAAATGCTCTCTAAAAAACTTCAACTGCTGACGCCATATCCGGCTATCCACACTCCATCCATGTAGAAATAAAAGAGATTCTCCCTCCCCCTGAATCTGATAATGCCAATCAATATTACTTTGCGTCTTTAGATAAGGCATAATTCCTTTCCAATCTTCTGCATTTTTTTCAATAAAAAATCTAAATCATCTTGGTTGTGCGTTGCCATTACAGTCAAACGCAACCGTGCCATATTGTGTGGAACCGTCGGTGGGCGAATCGCGCTGATAAAAATGCCTTCATCAAACAACCGTTTAGAAAATTCGACAGCTACGTTAGAATCCTTTACTAAAATAGGAATAATGGGTGTTTCTGAATTCATCGTATCAAAACCTGAATTTCTTAATGCTTCATGGAGATAAACCGTATTTTTCCACAATTGCTTTCTTAAACCTTCATCTTCTTTAATAATGCCAATTGCTTTTTGTGAAGCTGCCGCCACTGATGGTGGTAAGCCCGTCGTATAAATAAAACTACGCGCCTTATTTTTTAAAAGCTCAACTAATTCCTTTGATCCACAACAATACGCCCCAAAGGAACCCGCCGCCTTAGATAAGGTTCCCATTTGAATATCAATTTTATCCTCAACACCAAAATGCTCAACCAATCCTTTTCCAGACTTTCCCATGATGCCCAAAGCGTGGGCCTCATCGACCATGACTAAACAATAATACTTCTGTGCCAACGCTACAATTTTATCCAAAGGGGCTATATCTCCATCCATACTAAAAACACTATCTGTGATAATTATCCGTTTCTTACACTTATCTGAACCCTTCAACATCTTTTCCAATACTTTCATATCCCGATGCGGATACCGCTTAAAATCGGCTCGACTTAACAATATACCATCAACAATTGAAGCATGATTGAGCTTATCTGAAAAAATAATATCTCCCCGATCAAATAAACTCGAAATAATTCCACCATTCGCCATGTATCCTGAACTAAACAATAAACAACTTTCCGTTCCCTTAAACTCCGCGATAGCCTTTTCCAATTTTTGATGGGACTCCATATTCCCACAAATAAGTCTTGACGCTCCGGAACCAAACCCTTCTAATTCCAAACTCTTTTTCGCGGCCTCACATAAACGCTCATCTCCTGCTAGGCCCAAATAATTATTAGAACAAAAATTCAATACTTCCTTACCATTAACCGTAATCTTTCTTCCTTGAGTCCCTTCTTGCTGACGCAAAGCCCGTCTAAGCCCCTTTTTTTCTAACACCTCTAACTCTTTTTTAAAATATTTCTTCATATAGCTCAGTACAAAAGTTTTGCGACATTTAGATTCTTTTTCTCGACAAGCCCATCCCATGTTCGGTGTTGCAGAACTTCTGCTCTGCGCTATAACAACACCACATCTCCTGACATCCTTTTAACTAAATCTCCCTGCTCACTCCGCACAACCAGCCCCCCATATTCATCAATATCCACGGCCACCCCCTCAATATCTCCTCCAAAATTTGTAACACGGACACGTCTTCCAAGCGTGCATGAAAATTCCTTCCACTGCTCAATCATCGGCAAAAATCCATTCAATTGCATATTTTCATACCACTTCTCCAAACATCTCAAAACTTCCTGAACAAGAACTACTCTTGAAATTTTCTTTCCAAACTCCTTTTTTAAAGAAGTCGCGTTTTCCGGTAAAACGCTTACGGACGTATTCACATTAATCCCAATCCCAATAACAATAAATCGAACTCTTTCTGTTTCCGCGTTTAACTCCGTTAATATCCCCGCTATTTTTTTATTTCCTAATAACACATCATTCGGCCATTTTATACTTACTGGAATCGCGGTCACATTCCTGATCGCCTCACACACGGCCACCGCGCTTAATAACGTTAACTTTACTGTATCCGTCAGAGAAAAATTCGGACGAAGAATCACTGACATATAAATTCCCTTAGACTTTGGAGAATTCCAAACACGCCCCAACCGCCCCTTTCCCTTTGTTTGCCCTTCGGCACACACCACCGAACCTTCCGGTTCATCATCCAACCCTAATCGAAACGCGACATCCATAGTTGAATTAATCAAATCATAATAATAAATTTTCTTCCCTATAAATGTCGTCTTCAATCCATATCCAATCTCTTCAGGAAATAATTTATCCGGAGACGAGTCTAAATGATATCCTAATGGTTTAACAGCACTAATAACATAACCGGTCCCGCGCAATTCCTGAATATGTTTCCAAATAGCCGCACGACTAATCTGAAGCCGCCGACTAATTTCCTCCCCGGAAATATAGCCCTCACTCTCTTTTAAAAATTGAATAATTTTACTTTTCACCTGAAAATCCCCACTTGATTAATCATAACCGTTTGTAACAGAAGGTCATGCCTGTTTCACATCCTTAATCCTGAAATAATCCTTGTCAGCTTATCTAACAAAGCATCAATTTGTTGCTCTGTCGTCCATCGTCCAACCGTTATACGCAACGCGCCAAAGGCCAACTCATCTGATAATCCAATCGCCCGTAAAACATGCGACGGTTCCATGGCCCCGGAATGGCAAGCCGATCCCATGGAAGCCGCAAATCCTTCCATATCCAAACTCATTAAAAGAGCTTCTCCCTGAACCCTTTCAAAAGAAAAATGTGCGTTATTCGGCAGACGCTGCATCCGATGACCATTAATCACAACCCCTTCAATCCTTTGAGAAATTCCCTCAAATAATTTATCCCGCCATTGACTTTGTACACACATTTCCTCTTCCATATTATTCCGACAGATTTCAATCGCCCGAGCCAATCCAACGGCTCCGGCAACATTCTGTGTTGATGCCCGATGCCCTCGTTCCTGATCCCCCCCCATTAATAAAGAAGTTATCTCCACTCCTTTACGGAGATAAAGCGCGCCAATGCCCTTTGGCCCATAAAATTTATGCGCGGATAAAGAAAATAAATCCGCGCCAATCTCATCGACATTCACCGGAACATGCCCAATAGCTTGCACCGCATCCACATGAAAATAAACACTGCTCTGTTTAGCAATTTTTCCAATTTCAGCAACTGGCTGAACAGTACCGATTTCATTACTGGCATACATCACAGAAATCAAAATCGTTTGATCAGTTATGGCCTCTTTAATCGCCTGAAGATCAACCACTCCATACTCATCTACGCCAATAAATGTGACCTGAAAACCCTCTTCTTTTGCTAAATATTCCACTGGAGCCAAAATAGAAGGATGTTCAATAGCCGAAACAATAATATGGTTTCCTTTATCCTTTAAACTTCGCGCGGTCCCAATAATGGCATAATTATTCGCCTCCGTAGCCCCTGAAGTAAAGATAACTTCCTCTGGTTTAGCTCCAATAAACCCAGCCAATATCTCGCGAGATCCTTCCAATGCTTTACCGGCCTCTCGACCGAAAACATGAGAACTAGACCCATTTCCAAATTTATCATAAAAATACGGCTCCATGGCTGTAATCACTGCAGGATCAACAGGCGTTGTCGAAGCGTAATCAAAATAAATATTTTTCATATCCCCCTCCTCTCTAAATTTTTTCAATATTACTCTTTCCATCTTTCATTGTCAACCTGCAACCAAAACACAGTTTACAACTCTGGATTATTGACAAGGATAAAGTACGGTGATATATTGGGGGACATTATTCGGGGCTATAGCTCAGCCGGGAGAGCGCTTGCATGGCATGCAAGAGGTCAGGAGTTCGATCCTCCTTAGCTCCACCAAATAAATAATTATTTGACATCATTAAATAAATTTGCTGGAGTGGTGAAATTGGTAGACGCACTGGATTCAAAATCCAGCGGTCGCAAGGCCATGAGGGTTCGATTCCCTCCTCCAGCATTTTTTTACATATTTCTCGTCGATAAAAACGCATTACAACCCCTTTCCAGCACACGTTTTAGCACAATAAAATAA
>CAZIRV010000001.1:0-48185 GCA_964541845.1 uncultured Planctomycetales bacterium | reverse complement strand
TTAACGAGAATAGCAGAGTTAAAAATAGAGCAATTATTTAATGGAATGGGTATAAATTGTGAAATAGAGAAAGGATATTTTATCATGAACGCTAAGCAAACAGAATATGTGGTTTTTGATGTGGAGACAACGGGATTATCGGTTTTAGGTGGAGACCGAATGGTGGAGATTGCGGCTATTAAGGTTAAAGAAAAAAAAATTGTTGATACTTTTGAATCTTTTATAAACCCTCAAAGGCTTATTCCTATTGAAGCGCAACGGGTGAATAATATTACAGATGATATGATCAAAGATGCTCCAACACGTGAGGAAATTTTACCTAAAATTTTAGATTTTATTGGAGGGGCGTGTTTAGCGGGGCATAATGTGAAATTTGATTTGAATTTTTTATGTTATGAATTGGCTTTAATCGGGCGTAAGTTAAATGATGATACTCCGGCTATTGATACATTGAAGCTAGCCAAGAAATTTTTGCCGCAGTTAACCAGTCATCGATTATCTAATATCGCGCATTTTTTAGGTGTTAAGATTGAAGAAACACACAGGGCTTTGGCGGATGTGGAATTGACAGTGGCCATCTTAAATCATTTATTAAATATAGCTGAGGATCAGAAGATTGAAACATTTAAGGATGTATTTAAAGAGTTTAGTGTTGAGAAACCAAAGTTTAAAATTAAGGCGGTAGAACAGGCGACGTTATTTTGAACTTAATTCTTTTGTTCAAAAAAGATTTTATTGAAAAGGATTTGGTGCGGTTACGGGAACGGAGGCAGGAACATGTGGAAAAAATTTTACGGGCGTCTGTTGGTGATAAGCTCTGTGTTGGCTTGGTGAATGGTAAAGTCGGTGTAGGCAAGATTACCCTCTTAGATCGTATGAATTTGGAAATGGAGGTAAAATTAACGGCATTACCTCCGGAACCTCTTTGTGTTAATTTAATTTTAGCTTTACCCCGACCTATTGTGCTAAAGCGTATTTTATTAGCGGTCAGCTCTATGGGCGTTAAAAAAATTGTTTTGCTGCATTCTAAACGTGTGGAAAAAAGTTTTTGGAATAGCCCTGTTTTAGAAAAGCAAAAATTAGAAGAACAGTTAATATTGGGTTTAGAGCAGGCAAAAGACACCATGATGCCGGAAGTATTATTGCGTGATCGGTTTAAACCATTTGTGCAAGACGAGCTTCCTGATATTATTAAAACAACACGGCCTTTGGTGGCCCACCCGGAAGGTACAGAAAATTTTCTTAAAGATATTCAAGGCCCCGTAACATTAATGATTGGCCCCGAAGGCGGTTTTATTCCTTATGAGATAGAACAATTAGAGGGTTGTGGATTTAAGAGTGTGCGTTTAGGGCAGCGGATTTTACGTGTTGAAACAGCTGTGCCGGTTTTACTTTCAAAATTATTTTAAAACAACCTGTTTATGACTAACATTTTATCTGGTTTAAATTCTCAACAGCTTGAGGCTGTTCAATATAACGAGGGGCCGCTCTTGGTCTTAGCGGGGGCTGGTTCAGGTAAGACGCGGATTATTACTTCGCGTATGGTGTATGCTATTCAAAATGGGGTTCTTCCTTCGGAAATTCTTGCCGTAACGTTTACCAATAAAGCGGCTAATGAAATGAAATCACGTGTGCGTAGTCATGTCGCGGCGTATGTTTCTATTGGAACCTTTCATTCTATTTGTCTGCGGATTTTACGTCGGCATGCTGCTTGTGTCGGACTCACAGAATCTTTCACAATTTATGATGCTCAGGATCAGTTGACTCTTATTAAGGATTGTATGAAGGAATTGAATATTGACCCTAAGGCGATCAGTCCAAAGCGCGTTGTAGAGAAAATTAGCCGGTGTAAAGATCAGTTATTATCTTTGAGAGATGTTCAGTCTCGGCAAGTTGATTTTGAGGATCGTTATTTTGTGCCGATTTATGAACAGTATGAAGGAAAGTTATCGCATTTTAATGGGGTCGATTTTGGTGATTTGATTGCTAAGGTTGCGCAGTTATTTATTAAAGAACAGGACATTTTGGAAGAGTATCGGCAGCGCTATAAATATATTCTTGTCGATGAGTATCAAGATACAAATTACGCGCAGGATAAATTTATCAACTTGCTTGCAAAGAAACACCGTAATATTACGGTGGTGGGAGATCCGGATCAGTCGATTTATGAGTGGCGGGGGGCTGATATTGAGAACATTATGCGATTTGAAAAGGTTTTTAAGGGAGCCAAGACCATTCGGTTAGAACAGAATTATCGCTCAACCAATACAATTTTAAAAGCTTCAAATGCAGTGATTGCACGAAATAAATTTCGAAAACATAAAAATCTTTGGTCGGAAAAAGGGGACGGAGAAGTCATTGATCTCTATGAGTGTGAGGATGAGCATGAAGAAGCGGAATATTTGGTGAGTCGAATTTTGCGAGAACGGGATCGCGGCCGTCCTGTAAATGACATGGTTGCTTTTTATCGGACACATGCGCAGTCACGTGTTTTAGAAGAAGAATTAATGCGTAATAATATTCCTTACAAAATTATAGGAGGACAGAAGTTTTATGCGCGTAAGGAAATCAAAGATTTATTAGCCTATTTACGTCTTACCCATAACCCAACGGATGAGATGAGTTTTTTGCGTGTCATCAATACTCCAAAGCGGGGGATTGGCAAGGTTGCACTAGCTAAACTTACTCAATTCAGTCGAGAGAAAGGGATGTCTATTTTTGAATCTACAGAACTTTACGGGGATTTTGTTAAGGCTCCCAAAAAATTAAAGAATGTTTTAACAGAATTTTTTACTATGGTCAGTCAGTTTAAAAAAGCGTCTTATGAGTTATCCTTAAACCAATTGTTAGAATTAATTATAGAAGAAACAGGCTATGTCAGGATTCTTGAGGACGAAAATACGTTGGAATCTAAAGGGCGGATTGAAAATATTAAGGAGTTTTATGGCGCTGTTCGGGAGTATGCGGTGTCTTTAGATTCAGAGACAGAACCGTATGAAGCATTGCGTTCTTATCTTGAATTTGTGAGTCTGCAGACGGGAATTGATAATTGGCAAGAAGAGGAAGAGATTTTCACATTAATGACGCTGCATAGTGCCAAAGGGCTTGAGTTCCCGGTTGTATTTATGTTGGGAATGGAGGAAGGGCTTTTGCCCCATATGAATTCCCTTAATGCCTCTTCCAAGGAGCTTGAGGAAGAGCGGCGGTTATGTTATGTCGGCCTTACGCGAGCTATGAAAAAATTATATCTTAGTTATGCCTCCACACGCACGTTGTTTGGTTATGAATATGATCAAACACCATCCCGGTTTCTTTATGAAATTCCAGATGAACTTTTGTCTCGTTCTGTAAGAGAAAAAGTATTTTGCATATGATTTTTGAAAAATCACCTCATATAGCAACCTATCTTTCTGATCCGGATGTTATTTTAATGCTAGAATTTAAAGAGGGGAATAAGGATTCTTTTGAGAAGTTGATGGGGAAGTATTTCCCACGGATTCTTAATTTTATTTTTCGTTTTGTTAAGAATCGAGAGGCTGCCGAGGATTTGACGCAGGAGGTGTTTATGAAGGTGTATTATAGTGTGTCCAGTTATTATCCAAAGGCAAAGTTTAAGACATGGTTGTATACAATTGCGCGTAATGTAAGTTTGAATGAAATGAGGAAGCATAAGCAGAGAATGGTTTCATTGGATGAAACATTGAGTTCCAGGGAAGGGGTTATGCAACGGCAGGTAGCTGATGAAACGGTAGTAAGGCCGGATGAGTCAATGGTGCGTCAGGAAATGGCAGACGTGGTTCGCGCGGCCATTGAGAGTCTGCCGGAAAATCAACGGATAGCGGTTGTTTTAAGACGATATGAGCAGTTTTCGTATGATGAAATTGCTAAAACAATGGATACTTCATTGAAGGCTGTAAAATCATTATTAAGTCGAGCAAAGGAAAATTTGAAAAATAAATTAAGAGGTTTGAAATGAAAATATTTTTCGAAACTTTTCTATATGTTAAGTGTTGAATAAAATAGGGGTGAACTATGAATTGTCATGATATTCAAAAATTAATGCCGATTTATTTGGATGATGCTTTGGAACCTAATGAAATGAAAGAGGTTAAGATTCATGTGGATGAGTGCGCGCTTTGCCAGAAGGAGATGGCAGATTATAAGGCGTCATGGGATATGTTAGGAGAATGGGAGGATATTCAACCATCGCCAAATTATGTCTCACGATTTTGGACGGAATTATCGCTTCAGAAGAAATGGTATGAAAAGGTGTGGGAGGTTATTCCCATTCGGGAATTAATTAATGGAATTGGTATTATTAAAGAAAAGATTTTACAAAAGCATTTGGTACCGGTTTTAGCAACAGCGTGTGTGATAGTCATTGTGAGTGCGGTGGCGATGCAAAATTATTCTCAGGAAAAGGGTGCCAGAGAAATTTTGGCTCATTGGGAAGTAATAGATATGGAAATGGTGGAAAATATTGAGTTGGCTGAAAATCTGGATGTTATTCAGGATCTTGAGTTTTGGGAAGATTGGGGAATTATTGAGAGTCTGGATGTTTAGAAAATTTTTCTTCATTTGGTTTATTATCATTTTTTTACAAGGTTATCCTTCTGTAATCTATTCAGAAGAGGGGGCGCAGGGCGACCTTCCAAAAATCGCATCGCCGGACAGTTTTCTGGAGGAAGACATTTCTGATGAAGATTGGGCTATTATTGAAAATTGGGAGATATTGAAAAATTTAGATTTTTTAAAAGAAGACAGGGAGACATTAGAATCATTGGAGGAAGAAAATGATGAGGATTAAGAAACGGGTATTTGTTTTAGTATTTTTATCTGGTTTGAGCGTATTTCCGTTGGTTGCTCAGGCAAAGATTTCAGAAAATATTAAGGAGAAGTGGAAGCAATTAACCCCTGAACAAAGAAAAGAATATCGTCAGCGCTTAAAAAAATGGAAAAGTTTAGATAAAGAGCATAAGGCAGCCGTTAGAGATCGATTCAAAGAATATAAAAAATTACCGTTAGAAAAACAGAAAGAAATTCGGAATAATTGGAGAAAAATTAAAAAGTTATCAAAAAAAAAGAGGCGGGCTATAAGGCAAAAATATAAAAAATGGCAACAATTGCCGTTTTCAGAAAAACAGCATATTAAAAAATATCGACGTCGTTTCAAAAATTTATCTCCAAAGCAGAAAAATAGAATTAAACAAAAACGTGAAAAATGGCGGCGATTACCAATAAAAACCAGACAAAATTTACGTAAACAATATCGGACAAATATGAAGAAAAGGAATTTACGTTTGAGAGGTGGGGCATCTTCACAGAGACCAAGGCGTAGAAAATAATTTTTCGAAACTTTTTTAGTTGAGATGTGTTTAAAGAAGTAAGCCGGCTAGGAGGCTGTCCGAGAATGATCTTTTTATTCAGGCCTGCGTTGCTTGACTCAAGAAAATCCTCAACGTACACATGTACGCCTCGGAGTTTTCTTTCGTCTCGCGCCTTGCTCTGAACAAAAATCTCCTTCTCGGACAGCCTCCTAGAATCAGAATAGAAAGTTAAATCAGGATAAGTTTAGAACAAAATAAGGAGGGTTATAATGGTTAAGTATACGAAACAAGCAGTTTTGGTTGGAAGCATTTTGGGATTGATTTTGGGGTCCGGAAATGTAGTTTTAGCTCAGGAATCCGATCACAGGGAAAATTTTCAAGAGAAGCGAGCGGATAGGCGTGAATATAGACAGGATCGTAGAGAAGATTTTCAGGAGCGCCGAAAGGATAGGCTTGAAAATCGTCAGAAACGAAGAGAGAACAGGCAAGGGCGTCGAGCGGATAGGCGTGAACATAGACAGGATCGCAGAGAAGATTTTCAGGAGCACCGAAAGGATAGGCGGGAAAATCGTCAGGAACGAAGAGAGAACATGCAAAAGCGTCGAGGGGATAGGCGGGAAAATCGTCAGGAACGAAGAGAGAACATGCAAAAGCGTCGAGGGGATAGGCGGGAAAATCGTCAGGAACGAAGAGAGAACATGCAAGAGCGTCGAGGGGATAGACGAGCTAATCGTCAGGAACGAAGAAGTGAACGCCTGCAAGGAGAAAGAAGGAAAGGGGTTCGTCAGCAAGGTCTAAGAGGCCAAGGACAACGTGTGAGACAAGGTTCCCGTCAGGGTGGTGGAAATAGGGGCCCACGGAGATAAAAAACATCGTAAGGGCGGGGTCCAAACCCGCCCTTAGGAATCGTTCAAAAATAACCTCGACAATTATGAAATAGGCGTTGTTGGGTTGATATCTATAGTTGTCGAGGTTATTTTTGAGCCGATCCTTACAGGATTAAAAATTAAACTCTTACTGGAAAAAATCAGGTTTTTTGTTAAAATTATTTTGTGAAAAGAATTTTCTTTCCTATTTTTATTTTAACACTTTCTTTTTTATATGGCTTTGCCCCAAGAGAGTTGGCCCCCCTTGAAACAGCTGTTTTGCAAAAGGATTATCAACATGCAAAAATGTTAGCTTCCACGTTACTTAAGCAAGGTATTAGTGCTGAAACAGCGGATGAGGCGCGGTACTACTTAGGTCTTAGTTATCTCCATTTGAAAGAATATTCCAGAGCCAAGGCACTATTTAGGGCATTGGCAGAAAAAGTAAAGCGTTCGGATTTGCGGGATAAGGTATATTTAGGGTTATGTGATGCCTATTATTTGAATGAGCAATATGTAAAGGCTGAAAAATCAGCCAGAGAGTTATTAAAACTAAGTCCGGATTCAAATTTTTTGAGTATGATTTATTTTAAGTTGGCTAGAATCAATTTGAAATTAACTCATTGGGATGAAGCCCACGCACAATTGAATAAAATTATTCGAGAGTTTCCGCAGAGCATGGACGTGTACGCGGCAAGGAAACTATTAGAGGAAAAGAAATATTTTGGTGTTCAGGTAGGCTCTTTTTTGGATCGCGCACTATCAGAGAAGTTAGTACAGGATTTAAGGCAAAAAGGTGATTATGCGTATATTGTAGAGACAGTCGATCAGCAAAAACGAAAATTTTATCGTGTTCGTATTGGTCAGCTAACGGCTCTAAATAAAGCAAGGCAATTAAAAGCCAGGCTTTCTCGCCAGGGTTATCCTGCCAGGATTTTTCCGTAGATATGAATTCCTCAAAAATTATTTTTATTATTGGTCCTACTGCGGTCGGTAAATCAGATATTGCGTTTCATTTTGTTAAAAAAGTTCAGGGAGAAATTATTTCCTGTGATTCCATGCAGGTTTATAAAGAAATTAATATCGCAAGTGATAAACCCTCCGTAGAGATTCTTTCGTCTGTGCCGCATCACTTAGTGAATATTATTTCTGTCGAGGAAGAATTTAATGTTGCGCGATTTAATGAGTTAGCTTTGGAGGCCATTAAAGATATTCAAGGGAGAAACCGTATTCCTGTTATTGTCGGGGGAAGCGGAATGTATATGAAGGTCCTTTTAGACGGGATTTTTGAGGGGGGACATAAGAATGAGGTTTTACGTCAGGAGTTATGGAATTTAGCGGAAGAAGAGGGTGATCAGGTTTTATATAATAGGCTTAAAGAAAAGGACATGGAAGCTTCCGCAAAAATTCATCCGAATGATGTTAAAAAAATTATTCGGGCTTTGGAAGTTTGTCAAATGAAGAGAGGGCCTATTTTGGAAGTGCGAAAAAAACGCAAAGGAATTTGGGGAAAGTATGATATAAAGTTATTTGCTTTAAATCGTGAGCGTCATGAGCTTTACACAAAAATTAATGACCGGGTGGATCAAATGTTTGATAAAGGGCTTCTTGAAGAAATTAAGGGTTTGCCAAAGGAAAGGTTGAGTTTAACGGCCCAAGGGTTGATCGGGGTAAAAGAAATTTTAGCCGCTTTATCAGGAGAGTATGATTTGGAACAGGCACGGTATTTAATGAAACGTAATACGCGTCATTTTGCTAAACGTCAGTTAACCTGGTTTCGGAAGGATGAGCGATTGACGTGGATTATGATCAATGAAGGAGATGCCGCAAAGGATATTGCGGAAAGGATATACAGCAGTGGAAACTAGAAAAACAAAAGATGCTATTGAGAAAATTCTTTTGGTTGTGGTGGATATTAAGAAAAAAGGAAATGATTGGACTGCTCAGGAGATTGAGGGGGAAATGGAAGAACTTGTTTCTGCTTGTGGTGGAGAGGTTGTGGACTGCGTCATTTGCCCTATGACGCAATTAGAATCGGGATCTTTGATAGGGAAAGGAAAAGTTCAGGATATTTTCGATGTATGCGCAACGCTACATGTTGACACTGTAGTTTTTAGTCATGATTTGAAAGGGAGCCAGCAGAGGAATTTAGAGGATAAAATTAAAAAAAAGACGATTGACCGAACACAGCTAATCCTGGATATTTTCGCGCGACACGCATCAAGTAAAGAAGGAAAAACACAAGTGGAGTTAGCACAATTGGAATATCTTTTGCCACGGCTTGTTGGTAAAGGAATAGAATTATCCCGGCTTGGTGGAGGGATTGGAACGTTAGGGCCAGGAGAAACTAAGCTTGAAGTAGATCGGCGAAGAATATCGAGCCGAATTGCCAGATTAAAGAGTAATTTAAATGAGATAGCCGCCGGTCGGTCTCTTAAACGAAAGAAGCGAAAGGATAAAGGGGTGCCGACATTGTCTTTGGTTGGCTATACAAATGCGGGCAAGTCAACGTTACTTAACGTGTTAACGCAGGCGGACCAACAGACCCATGATGGGGTATTTACCACGCTGGATTCACTTTCCAGGAAGTTAGTTCTTCCTAATCATCAAAAAGTGATTCTTTCAGATACTGTCGGGTTTATGCGGGAGTTGCCACATCATTTAATTGAGTCTTTTAAAGCAACTTTAGAAGAAGTGAAAGAAGCGGATTTACTATTACGTGTTTTGGATGTAAGTCAGGAAAATTTTCGAAAGTTACATGATTCAGTCTCAAGTGTTTTGAAAGAATTAGAAGCTTATGATAAGCCGACTATTGTAGTATTAAATAAAATTGATAGACTAGAGGATAAAGAATGGATGCACTCATTGGCCGAATGTTTTAATGACGCGGTTTTTATTTCAGCGGCTAAAGAGGAAAACATAAAAGGTCTTTTTGAAAAAATTATGGAAAAGCTTTCTTCTCTTATTGTAGAATTGAATATTGATGTTCCTATTCAACGAATGGATTTGGTGAATTTGGCGCACGAAGAAGGAGAAGTTTATTCCATTAAATACTATTCCGATACGATAAATATTCGTGCAGTTGTCCCGGTACATATAGCAGGAAGGTTTAAGTTATGAGTGCTTTGATTGTTATTGTTGGTATTTTTTTGATTGGGGGGATTATTTTTTTGAGTGGTCAGTTTCCTGTTAAAAAGAAATCGCGGGATGGATTTCTTAAGGACTTAGCAGAATTTGTTGGGGGCCGGGGATCAGAAATTCCTGATAAAAGGAATTGTTTTCAGGTTTGTTTTAATTTTGAAGGGCAGGATTTTGTTTTTGAAGATATTAAAGAAAAAGGGTTTGAACAAATGCATAATAAGGCCCGGTTGAAGGCCAAAACACCGGCTAATTTGACGTTAAGCTTTACGGAAAAAGAACGTTCCATGCGTGTTCAGTCCGATATTCTAATAATGTCTGATATTAAAGAAGAGCCGGGAAAAAAAGAAATAAAGGTTCGTACACCCAAAGCATTAGAAAAATTAAAAATTTTTACAGATAATCCCAGGGCTGTTAATGAACTTTTTGAGGACGATAAGGTTGTAAAAATTTTTAAAGAGTTTACAAACGTGGATAATCGGGGGACACACTCTGTTTCGTTAAATGTTGCTAATGGGGAGCTTATTCTGGAATTTCATTCAAATGAATCTTTTGAACCAAGCCTGGCAGTGCTTCAGGGTAATATTCCTTCCATGGAAGATTATGTAGATAAAATGCTTATTGTGATTAAGAGATTAAGAAGTGTAGAAAATCCTCTGCTTTAATTAATTACCCCTGAAAAATGATTTTTTGCGGCTCCAATCGGCTTAAACAGCCTGATTTCACTAAAGATTCAATAGCCAAACTCCTCACTTTGCTCGTCAGACATGGCTATTGAAAATATCTTTATTAAAGTCAGGCCAAGCCTCAAAGTCGCCGCGAAAAATCATTTTTCAGGGGTAATTAATTAAGATTTATAAAAAAGTAAAAAAATATAAGCGCATTTTTCGGGTTGACAATGAAAAATTCTTTGGTACAATATCGATTTAGCATTCAAGGAGTGAGAGTGCTAAAAAAGGGCTTTAAGCGTTCAGTTTTTTGTATTATAGGAGATACAACTTAGGGGAAAATTATTATGACGCCTCGATGGGTAGATGCGCCGGCACGAAAAGACTGGGTTTTGGCGATGACTATTGTACATTACATTGATACGGTCTCACCGGTTGGATCTGCGTGTTTGGCTAAAAAATATCATTTAAATTTGAGTTCAGCAACGATTCGCAATATATTGGCTGATTTAGAGCAAGAAGGGTATTTAATGCATCCACATACCTCAGCCGGTCGAGTACCTACGCAAAAGGGATATCGTTATTATGTAGATAATTTAATGAAGGAAATCCAATTATTAGAAGAAGAAAAAGAGCGTATTAAGGCAGAATATAGTAGGGAAAGCAAAGAGTTAGAGTCTCTTTTAGAAAAAACTTCGCAGGTAGTCTCAGAAATTACGCAATATACAAGTATTATTTCTGTAGATGGTTGGGCGCAAAAAATATTTTGTAAAGGGACAGGATTTGTAGTGGAATATCCTGATGAGCAGGATTTGAGTAAAATTCGTAATATCTTAACGGCTTTGGATGAAAAAGAGCATTTGTTAAAGATTATTAATCAGAGTCTGGAAAATAAAATTGAGATTTTTATCGGTCGTGAAATGACATGTTCGGGTATTAATAGTTGTTCTTTGGTGGTATCACGCTATAAAACGAAAAAAGGTCCAACAGGACGTATTGCGGTTTTGGGTCCCACGCGCATGGACTATGAGCGTGTTGTTTCCGCTTTAGACTATTTTTCAGGTTTAATGGAGGAGATCTTGTGAAAATAAAAGAAGCAGAAAAAGAGCCTGTTGCTTTAGAAGAAGCGGGAGTTGAAGAGAAAAAAAAGGTTAAAAAAGATAAGGTTATTAAAATTAAGGAATCAGATAAAAATAAGCTTATTGAAGAGGCAAAGGAATATAAGGACAAATATATTCGTCTCTATGCTGAATTTGATAATGCGCGTAAACGGATGGAGCGAGAAAAAAGTGATTTTGTAAAATATGCCAATGAGGAGTTAATTACAGAATTTTTAGGGGTTTTGGATAACCTTGAACGCTCTGTGGAGGTTGCTCAGGCAAAGCATGAAGATTACGCAGCTTTTTTAAAAGGAATTGAAATGGTTATGGCGCAAGTGCATGAAATGTTGGGTAAAAATAATGTTAGACTGATTGAGACAAAGGGAAAGATATTTGATCATAATTGCCATGAAATATTAATGCAGGAGGAAAGCGATGTGGAGGAAGGAACGGTTTTGGAGGAGTTTCAGAAGGGGTATTATCTGGGCGACCGTGTTGTTCGAACAGCTAAAGTGAAAGTCGCGAAAAAGAGAGAAATGAAAGAGGAAGTTAAGGAAGAAATTAAGGGAGAAATTAAACAAGAGGAATAAAAAATATTACTTTATCAGAGGAGAATGAAAATGGGAAAAGCAATTGGAATAGATTTAGGAACATCAAATTCAGCGGCCGCGGTAATGGAAGGCGGTCGACCGACAATTATACCATCAGCCGAAGGCGCGGGCGTTTCATCAGGAAAGGCGTTTCCATCATTTGTTGCGTTTACGAAAGATGGACAGCGTTTGGTTGGAGAGCCTGCTCGACGGCAAGCTCCGATGAATTCTGAAGGAACTATTTACGCGGCCAAGCGCAAAATGGGAACGGATCATAAATTTAAAGTAGATGGCAAGGAATTTACACCCCAACAAATCAGCGCGTTTATTCTTCAAAAAATTAAGGCGGATGCTGAAAAATATCTTGGCGAAACGGTTGAGGAAGCGGTGATCACGGTACCGGCGTATTATAATGATAATCAACGTCAGGCAACTAAGGATGCCGGAGAGATTGCAGGTTTAAAGGTTTTGCGTATTATTAATGAGCCGACAGCAGCGTGTTTGGCTTATGGTTTGGATAAGGCAGGAAAAGAACAGAATATTATGGTGTTTGATTTTGGTGGAGGAACGCTTGATGTAACTGTTTTAGAAATGGGATGGGATGAGGAACATAAAGCTGCTACATTTGAGGTCTTAGCGACTAATGGAGATAATCATCTTGGTGGAACGGATATGGACAATACGCTTATTGAATATATAGTCGAAGAATTTAAGAAGGAGTCAGGAGTTGATTTAACTAATGATAAAATGGCGTTTCAACGTTTGCGGGAAGCCGCAGAAAAAGCCAAAGTAGAATTGTCCAGCACTATTTCTACGGATATTAACCTTCCTTTTGTTACCGCGGATTCTTCCGGTCCAAAACATTTGAATTTAACTGTTGATCGGGCCAAATTAGAATCTTTGGTTTCTCCAACAGTTGAGTGTTGTTCAGGGCCAATTCATAAGGCGATTAAAGACGCAAGTGCCAAGATGGGTGAAGATATTAAGATTGATCGCGTTATTTTGGTGGGTGGACCAACACGCATGCCGATTGTTCAGCAGTTTGTGGAAAAAGAAGTAGGCCAGAAAATTGAAGGGGGCGTTGACCCTATGGAATGTGTGGCTTTAGGGGCTTCTGTTCAGTGTGGGATTATTAAGGGAGATGCTAAAGAAATCCTTCTTTTAGATGTTACGCCGTTAACCTTAGGAATTGAAACAATGGGTGGCGTTATGACAAAGCTTATTGAGCGTAATACAACCATTCCGGCAAAAAAGAGCCAGACTTTTTCAACGGCGGAAGATAATCAGCCTGCGGTAACTATTCGTGTTTTGCAGGGTGAGCGGCAGATGGCTAACGATAATACAGAGCTAGGAAAGTTTGATTTGGTTGGGATTCCTCCGGCACCACGGGGTACTCCACAAATAGAAGTGACGTTTGATATTGATACAGATGGAATCGTTCATGTTTCCGCGAAAGACAAGGGAACAGGAAAAGAACAGTCTATTAAGATTACTGCACCGACTAAGCTTTCTGATGAAGACATTGACAAAATGGTCAAAGAGGCAGAAAAATATGCTGAGGAAGACAAAAAGAAAAAAGAGGAAGTAGAGACCCTTAATCAGGCTAATACAACGCTGTATGCTACAGAAAAATCTATAAAGGATTATGGGGATAAAATTTCGGCTGAGGATAAAGCGAATATAGAAAAAGAGTTGGAAGCTTTAAAAGAGGCTATCAAATCAAAAGATATCGGGAAGATTAAAGCCAACGTGGAATCTTTACAAAAGGCCAGTCATAAGTTGGCGGAAGAAGTTTATAAAGCCTCAGCGGCTGAACAGCAAGCAGCCGGAGCTGGTGCTGGAGCCACGGGTCCTGAAGCCTCGCAGCAGGCCGGCACTCAGGATTCCGGGACGGCTAAACCGGAAGATAAAAAAGAAGACGTCATTGACGCTGATTTCAAAGCAGAAGACGAGAAGAAATAATGAAAAAAGATTATTATGAAATTCTTGGAGTTTCCAAGGATGCGACAGTACAGCAGATTAAAAAGAAATATCGTTCTTTGGCATTAAGGCATCATCCTGACCGTGTAGAAGAAAGTAAAAAAGCAGAATCTGAGGCTAAATTTAAGGAAATTTCTGAGGCCTATGGGGTTTTGTCTGATCAAAAAAAGCGACAGATGTATGATCAATATGGACACGCGGGAATTGACCAACAGTATACCTCTGAAGATATTTTCCGCGGAGCTGATTTTGGCAGTATTTTTGAAGGAGCAGGCCTGGGAGATATCTTTAGTCAGCTTTTTGGTGGCGGAGGCGGTTCTGATTTTTTTGGTGGCGGAGGTCAGGGAAGGCGCGTGCAGCGTGGTCGGGATATTCAATATGAGATAGATATCACGCTTGAAGAAGCTTATTCCGGAGTGAAAAAAAGTATTAAGATTCCGCGCAATGAACATTGTAAGCATTGTGAGGGCTCAGGAGCCAAGCCCGGTAGCAAGATGAAGACCTGCGGTACTTGTAAAGGGCAAGGGCAGGTGATAATGTCGAGTGGTTTTTTCAGGATGCAGCAAACGTGTTCAGCTTGTGGCGGACAAGGTAAAACGATCACAGAATATTGCCCTAAATGTCATGGAAAAGGAGTTGTGCGTGCGACACGTAAAATTGAAGTTAACATTCCGGCAGGGGTAGATAATTCTTCCCGGTTAAGAGTGCAGAACGAGGGGGAAATTGGAAGTGGAGGTGCGGGAGATCTTTATTTATATATTCATGTGCCTTCGCACGCTATCTTTCAACGGGATGGTAATGATTTACATATGCAGCTTCCGGTTAGTTTTGTAAAAGCCGCTTTAGGCGGAGAGGTTTCTGTTGTAACAATTGATGGAAATGTTGAAATGAAAATTCCGGTCGGCACACAGAGTGGACGGATTTTTCGTTTAAAAGGCAAAGGGATGCCGGATTTACGCAGTGGAGTTTGCGCGGATCAATATGTCAGAGTGATGCTTCAGGTGCCGACGCGATTGAGTTCTGAGCAAAAAAGGCTTTTGGAGGAGTTTGCGGAAATTAGTGGAGAAAAGACAATTCCGAAATCAAGAACGGAGAGTTTAGCAGATAAAGTAAAAAAGGTATTTTCATAGGGGGGGTACTTATCAAACTCCTAAAATATGAAGACGAATAAAAGGGCGTGGTAAATCACGCCCCTACGATTAGGGAGATAAAAATGCCGACATATGAATATGAATGTTCACACTGTAACTATGAGTTTGAAGAATTACAATCGATGTTAGATAAAAAGCTCAAAAAATGCCCAGAGTGTGGAAAAAATACTTTACATCGCTTAATTGGGTCCGGAAGCGGGATTGTTTTTAAGGGAAGTGGATTTTACGAAACAGATTATAAGAAAAAAGAGGCTCCTAAAAGTGAGTGTTCGGAAGATCCCTCGAAACCTTGTTGTAAAGGTAAGACGGAAGCCTGTGCGACTGCGGAAGCGTGAGTAGCATAAATAGAAAAATTTTTGGAGTATATTATTTTTTCAGTTTTTGGTTTCCAGTTCTTTTTTATTCTGGTATTATTTTCTATATTTCATCCTTGTCTAGCATAAAAATACCTTTGAGTGAGTTTAATTTTGATAAGGTTTTTCACATTGTGGAATATATGCCTTTTGGTTTTTTATTAGGCAGAGCGTTTGGACAGGCCCCAATTAATTTATATGGAAAGAATCTTCTATTATGGGTAGGGGGGATAGTATTCTTATATGGATTAAGTGATGAGTATCACCAATCGTTTGTTGTGGGCAGAGATTCTTCTATAATGGATGTTTTGGCTGATTTCATTGGTGGTGGAACAGGGGGATATCTATACCTGTTAATTAATAGCAATTTCAAAAAATAATTTTTCATGAATTCAACTGAATTCCCGTCTTCGCGGGAATGGCAAAAAACAGTAGTTACGTAGGTTTGTATAGAAATAATCGACCATTTAGTAAGGCGCATGACCAATTGAATGGGTTAAAGAGGGCAGCAGTTATTTATAAACCCTTAAATGGAATTGGTATAAAAAGAAGGTTAAAAATTATGTCAAATATTAAACCATTTCGAGCAGTTTATTATAGCAAAGAAAAAGTGGAAGATTTTCAAAAAGTTATGTGTCCTCCCTATGATGTGATATCCGAAGAAGAGCAGACGCAGTTCCATAATTTGAGTCCATATAATTTTACACATATTGATTTAGCCAAAGACAAAAAGAATGATGATAAGGAGAATAATAAATATACGCGGGCAAAAAAAATATTTGAAGACTGGTTAAAGAAAAAAATTATGATTCAGGATGAAAAACCAGGAATTTATTTTTATAAGCAAGAATATAAAATCCGTGGACAGAAATATAGCCGATTAGGATTTATTTCTTTGATGGAACTGCAGAATGAGGAAGACTCACGTGTTTATCCTCATGAAAAAACACATACCAAGGCCGTTAATGACCGTCTTTCTTTAACAAAAAGTTTGAATTCAAATTTAAGTTGTATTTTTGTGTGTTATTCAGACAGGCAAAAGAAGGTAGAAAAAATTTTTAATAAATATATTTTGTCTACTCGCCCGCTGATTGATGTAGAAGATGATGATAATGTAAAGCATAAATTATGGAGATTGGATGATGAAGAATTAATCGAAGAGATTAATGGTTCGCTATCAGGGCAGCATTTGTTTATTGCCGATGGGCATCACCGTTTTAAAGTCGCTACCCAATACCGTCAATCAAGGTTGAATCGCAATCCAAATGCGACAGGGGAAGAGCCTTTTAATTATGTAATGACGTATTTTACAAATATTGATTCAAAAGAGCTTCAGATTTTTCCTATGCATCGGATTGTTAAACATTTACCGGAAAATTTAGATTTTTTAGAAGATTTTTTTAGAATTGATAAAGTAAAAAATAAAAATGATCTCTTAATTCTTTTGGCGAAAGCAGGCCAGAATGAGCATGCATTTGGGTTATATACACAAGAAGGGATTAAGTTGTTGAGGTTAAAAAATAAGTTATTGATTGAAGAATATATTAAGGAAGGATCTAAAGATTATAAAAGTTTGGACGCCACAATTTTAAAATATTTTATTTTTGATCGAGTGGGTGTGGCTTCTGATGATATCCTTTACACAAAAGATTTAGATGAGGTGACTGGCATGGTGGATGAAGGAACCGCGGATGCCGGTTTTGTGATGAACGCGGTGAAAATTTCTCAATTAAAAGCCATTGCGCTTAATGGAGAAAAAATGCCACCAAAGACAACCTATTTTTATCCAAAAGTGTTGTCCGGTTTGACAGTGTACAAAATGGATTAAAATTAAAATAAAAAAAAATAGAAAAAAATAGGGACAGACACCTATTTTAAAATTTATAAAATTATTATTAAAATAGGTGTCTGTCCCTATTTTTTTATTATGGCACTTTTTGGTAGAAAAAAATATACACTGATTAATATTAAGAAAAAAGAAATCCCTGCAGGGCTCTGGATGAAATGTCCAGAGTGTCAAGCTCCTGCCTATAAGAAGGAATTAGAAAACAATTTAAACACTTGTCCAAAATGTAATTATCATTTTTTATTAAACGCGCATCAAAGAATAGAGTCCATTTTTGATAATGGAACCTTTCAGGAGAGAGATGCAAATTTAATATCAGGCGATCCTCTTAGATTCAGGGGTCCAAAGACTTATCTGGAAAAGTTAGAAGCTGATCGTAAGGCTACGGGATTAAAAGATGCGGTTATTACCGGGCATGGTCAAATTAAAGGTAGAGAAGTGGCCATTGCTGTTACGGATTCTCGCTTTATTATGGGGTCGATGGGGTCAGTTGTTGGAGAACGGATTACACGGATTATTGAGTTTGCCACGGAGAATAAAAGTCCTGTGATTATCATTTCAGGTTCCGGTGGGGGCGCGAGAATGTATGAAGGCGTTTTTTCTTTAATGCAGATGGCTAAAACATGTGCCGCATTGGCTAAACATGGGAAGGCAGGGCTTTTGCATATTTCGATTTTAACCAATCCTACTATGGCGGGGATTATGGCTTCTTTTGCTGGAGTGGGCGATGTGATTATGGCGGAACCTCGAGCATTAATAGGTTTTACCGGGCCAAGAGTTATTGAGCAGACAATTCGTCAAAAATTACCGGAAGGGTTTCAGCGTTCCGAATTTCTTTTAGCGCACGGGCTTATTGATATGATTGTGTTGCGTAAAAATTTAGTCCAAAAGATTAGTCAAATTATAGAATACACAGATAAAAATTAAGAAGAAGTAAGGTAATAAAATTATTGCATTTTTGAAAATTTTTGATTAGAATAACTTTTCTTTAATTATTTAAAAGGTTTTTTTTATGGCTCAAATTAGTTTACAGAATGTTTCCAAAATTTATAAAGGTGGCGTAAAGGCAGTTAATAACGTCAACATTGGAATTGAGAATAAAGAATTTATGGTTCTTGTTGGGCCTTCCGGATGTGGAAAGTCAACGACTTTACGCATGGTTGCGGGTTTGGAAGAAATTAGTGAAGGTAAGGTTTGGATAGGTGACCGATTGGTTAATGATGTGCAGGCTAAAGATCGTGATCTTGCCATGGTCTTTCAGAATTACGCGCTTTATCCGCATATGTCTGTCTTTGAAAATATGTCGTTTGGACTTCGTCTCCGTAAATATCCTAAACAGGAAATTGAGCGGCGTGTTATGGAGGCTACGGAAATATTAGGAATTAAACACTTGTTGAGCCGTAAACCAAAACAGCTTTCCGGTGGAGAACGTCAGCGTGTAGCCTTAGGGCGAGCTATTGTTCGCAAGCCAACAGCATTTTTATTTGATGAGCCTTTGAGTAATCTGGACGCGAAATTGCGTGTACAAATGCGGACAGAAATTCATAAATTACGTCTTCGTTTGCAGACAACGTTTCTTTATGTTACGCATGATCAGACTGAGGCGTTGACTTTAGGGGATCGAATTGTTGTTATGAAGGATGGAGAGATTCATCAATGTGCTGATCCAATGACCATTTATGACAAACCTGCTAATAAATTTGTGGCAGGTTTTTTAGGTTCGCCTCCGATAAATTTGATGGAAGGACGAATTATTAAAAAAGAACGAAAATTTTATTTTGATGAAGGAAAATTTCAGGTTAAACTGGTAGAAGAAATGTATAAGGCGATGACTCCTTATGAGGGGAAAGAAGTCACTTTTGGAGTTCGTGCGGAAGATATTTATGATAAATTATTTGTATCCGAAGCCCCGCCGGAAAATACAGTTCGGGCGATATGTGAGGTTGTTGAACCTTTAGGATCCGAGGTCTACTTATATTTGAATTCCGGAAAAAGTTCTTTCATCGCGCGTGTTGGTGCCCATAATCGTCCGGAAGTCAATAAGGACATGGATCTTGTATTTGATATGAGCAAGGTACATTTCTTTGATCAAAAAACTGAAAAAACCATTATTTAGTTCCCCCTACCCCTGCACGGCCATGTTTGTTATTCCTCTGCTCGGCTTTTTTATTTTTGCTACTTTTTTTCATAATTCTTTTTTTGTGTTTCTTACCATAAGCATATTAATTATCATTTTTTTTCTTATTCATGTTCGAAGCTCTCTTCTTAAAAAAGGGTCAGAGGCTTCTTTACAAATTCAGAATTACGCGGAACAAAAGAATTTGTTGGAAGTGGAAATAGAACAGGAAGAGCAGGCTATTTCCTCCTGCCAGGAAAAAATTATTAACGCGGTTTATCTTAAAGATATGACAGAAAAATTGAGCATGTGTTTGTCTTTGGAGGATACATCTAAGACCCTTTCTGCCGAGGTGGATCAACTTTTTGGAGATGATGAAACAACGATTATTCTTTATCTTTTTCATTCTAAAACGGGAGAGCTGGGGCTTTCTTCTTCAAAAAAAGGACAAATGAGGGTTAATATTAAGTCAAAAAAAGGGGACATTTTTGATCAATGGATTGTTCGGGTCATGCAGCCTTTATTGGTTGAAGATACACGAAGCGACTATCGTTTTGACATGGATAAGATTGTGGTGGAAGACGCCAGAGCGATTCGTTCAATTATTAGTGTGCCTTTAATGGTGGGAAATAAGGCGTTGGGAATATTACGGATTGATAGCCCGCACGAAAAGCATTTTACAACGGAGGATTTACGTTTTTTAACAACTATTGGAGATTTAGGGGCGATTGCTATTGAGAATGCCCAGTTATATGGGCAGGTGGAGCAGTTAGCTATAAAAGATAGTTTAACCGATTTGTACTTACGTCGATATCTTCAGGAAAGAATTCCTAAAGAAATCAGTCGGCATCTTCGACAGAAAACAGAGCTGTCTTTTCTAATGTTTGATTTGGATAAATTTAAAGAATATAATGATAAATTCGGGCACATCGCGGGAGACATTGTTTTACGAACATTTAGTATGATTTTAACAGATTTTTTTAAAGAACCAGGAAATTTGGTCTGTCGTTACGGTGGCGAAGAATTTTGTGTTTTATTGCCGGAGTGCTCTAAAGAGAGGGCAGTAGAATTAGCTCGGGGGGTGTGTAAAAAAGTTAAAGAACAGACAATTATTTTAAGAAGAGAAAAAACGCATGTTACTGTTTCCATTGGAGTCGCGACATTTCCTATAGATGCTCACAATAAAGAAGATCTCATTCATAAAGCGGATATGGCTTTATATAAGGCAAAGGCAAAGGGAAGGAACAGAGTGGAGGCGGCGCAATGATTATAGCCCCTTTATTAGGAATTATTTACATTGCTGTTGTCATGCGTTGTGTGAAAAAGGCGGCCTCAAGAGCACAGCTTAAGCTTGAGGAAGAAATGTTGGTTGCACAGCGAGGAGTTAAACAGTTGTCAGATAAGCAAAAGGTTTTGTTTGAAAAAAAAATCGTTTTGGAAAATGAAGCATTGGAGATTTTTACCTTATATGAAATCACTAAAGAAATTACGCGAAGCCTGAATGAAGAAGAAGCCTTTGGAATTTTTAAAAATAAATTGGGCGCGCATGTGAGGTTTAAACAATGTCGTTTTTTAGACCCACTTTCAAAAGAGGTAAAAGTTTTAGAAAATGAAGGGTATCTTTTATTTGCTTTAAAAGGAAAACGTCGGAAAATCGGGTGTCTCGCTGTGGAAGGGCTTGTAAAAAAAGATAAGGAGAAGTTTATGATTTTGGCGCATCAGTTTGCGCTAGCTCTCAGGCGGGTAAAGCTTTATCAGGAAATTGAAAGGATTGCGATTACAGACAGTTTGACAGAGCTCCATACACGAAGGTATATAATGGAGCGATTAAGAGAGGAATTAAGGCGTTCAAAAGTACGTAAGATTAAAATGTCTTTTTTAATGATTGATGTCGATTTTTTTAAAAAATTTAATGATGAACATGGTCACTTGACAGGAGATCAGGTTCTTCGTGAGCTTGGAGAGATTGTTCGGAATAATATTCGTGAGATTGATATTGCCGGGCGTTATGGCGGGGAGGAATTTTGCGTTGTTCTTCCTGATACAGATCGTGTCGGCGCGCATTATGCCGCGGAGCGTATTCGGCAGGCTACGGAAGAGGCTATTATTAAAGCTTATGACACCACAACGAAATCTACTGTAAGTGTCGGTACGGCAACTTTTCCTGATGACGGCACAAAAATAAATGAACTTATTGATAAAGCCGATTGGGCCCTTTATCGCGCGAAAAAGCATGGGCGTAATCGCATTTGTTCTTTTGGGGTGTATGAAGATTGATAATCAGAAAGAAATAGAGGAAAATAAGGAGTATCCAACCTGTAAGACGTTGCTTCCCATAATTAATCTTTTGTTGAATAATATCTCAGAACGTTTCTAAACATCCACTAAGGCCGTATATAGTTGTATATCATATAGTACGGATTTTCTAATTTTTTCAAAAACAGGGTCCGTCCCTGTTTTTAGAATGTAAGGTGTTATGCTTTTTTGCGACTAAAAATTATATATTGTCATGGATAAACAAAAAATAGCCGCAATTATTCCCGTATTTAATGAAAAGGAACGTATTTATGATTTTTTGAGCCATTTAGAGTCTATCGCTATTAATGAAATCATTGTGGTTGATGGGGGCTCAACAGATGGGACTTATGAAATTATTAAAAATAATTTTCCGTTGGTGCGTTGTCTTCAAACAGTTTTTGCACAGAGATCCTTTCAAATGAATTTAGGGGCATTAGAATCGAAGTCCGATATCTTTATTTTTGTTCATGTGGACACAGGCCTTCCCTTTAATGCGGGGGATTTAATTCGAGAAAAATTGAATGTCGGTTATATCGCGGGTGGATTTTGTAAACGTTATGATCATTCAAACATCTTGCTCAACCTGTATGTTAAATTTTTGAATTATTTTTATTTGAGAAAAATGCGATGCCTGGTTGGGACTAACGCGATCTTTGTGAAACACAGTATTTTTGAACAGGTTAAAGGGTTTCAGGAGGTTCCATTTCTAGAAGATGTTATTTTCTCTGATACAGTCAATAAGTTGGGCAAGGTAGCGGTTATTAATGAACCAGTCATTGTCTCGTCAAGAAAATATCTTAAAATAGGTTCTGTCAGGCAGATTCTAAGGAATTTACGCATTGTGATCGGTTATAAAATTTTTCATGAAAATCCTGTAAAACTTCGAAAATTATATCAAAGTAGCTAAGGGGGGATGAAAATGATTTTTAAAAGTATTGTTCAAAATAGCTTTAGCCCGTTAGTAGTCAGATTTACGTGTTTAATTTTAACCATTGGTTCTGTAAGCTTGGTTACGACCCACGGGTATGCTGCCCAAGTCAATTACGCGCTTTGGGAAAAAGTGTTAAATACTTATGTGGATGATCATGGATATGTTAATTATGAGGGGCTTAAGTCAAATCGTAGCCCGTTAGACAATTTTATTAAAAATGAGATTGAAAACAGGGATATAAACACGTTTTCTGATACGGGGAAAAAAGCATTTTGGATTAATGCTTACAATGCACTGACGATGCGTTTAATCATTGATCATTATCCTTTGCGTTTGGGGGGTATTCGAACGATTAATTGGGGACGGCCCTGGGATGTTAAGTGGAAGGTTTCTGGGCGGACGTTAACATTAAGTCAGATTGAACATGAAATTTTACGCAAATGGAACCCCATAGACCCGCGTATTCATTTCGTAATTAATTGTGCGTCCATTGGCTGCCCAAGGATTCCAGATACTCATTTTAATCCGGAGCAATTAGAGGAACAGTTGGATAGGGAAACGGTACGATTTATTAATGATACTGAAAAAGTAAGGTTAGACCGTTCAAATAATGTCTTGTATCATTCGGCGATATTCAATTGGTTTGAAGAAGATTTTTTTTCCGTGTCCTCCAGCAAGCTGGAATTTATTTTAAAATACCTTAATGAGGCGGACAAAAAATATATCTTGTTGAATAAAGAGCGGATTCAATTAAAAGAAATGAAATATGATTGGGCATTAAATAAACAATAAAAACAATTAGTAACCGATTAGTTTTCCTCTCCCTTCGGGAGAGGACTTTGCCAAAGGCAAATAGGTAGGGGTGTTGCTGTATTTATCAATTTTTCCCTCACCCTAACCCTCTCCCGGAGGGAGAGGGAATTATCATAAGTGGTTATAATAATTAATCAAAAAGGTGATATTGATGAAACTATCAAAAATAATTATTTCTTTTATTCTTCTGGCTCTTGCCATAGGCGCGTTATTTTATGGCATTCAAAATCATATAAAAATTTGTCCGTCATGCATTGGAAAGTCATTGAATCCCGAGGCCATTCGTCATTATATTGAAGGATTTGGTCCTTGGGCTATTGGTGTTTATGTTATTTTGTATAGCGTTAATACTTTAATTCTTATCCCCCCGATAGCCTTTATGTCGCTTTCTGCCGGGGCAATGTTTGGTCCGATTGGGGGGACGATTGCGCTTGCTTTAGGATCTTTTTGTGGAACGAGCGTGACCTTTGTTGTGGCGCGATTTTTTGGAGGCAGATTGGTTGATAAATTTGTCAAAGGCAAAGCCGCAGACTTTAATGAAAAACTCAGTAAAAGAGGATTCGTTGTTTTTTTACCCATGAGATTAATAGGGTTTCCTCCCTATGAATTTGTAAATTATGCCAGCGGCCTGTCTAAGATTTCTTATAAGGATTATATTACAGCGACGATGTTAGGGATGTCTCCGGCCATTATTATTCAAGTATTATTGGCTGATCGATTAGCAAATTTTAGCTGGAAAGATCCTGTGTTGTATGTGGTGGTTGTTTTATTTATTGGAATGGGGATTATTACAGGAAAGATAATTAAAAAGCAGCAACAGGATATAAAAATGGAGAAGAAAAATGGCTAAATATGATTATGATTTAATTGCAATAGGCGGTGGGGCAGGAGGGTTAACCGCTTCTACTTTTGCCGGACAATCGGCGGCAAAAACACTTTTGATTGAGAAAGAAAAAAAGTTAGGCGGAGATTGCCTGCACTATGGATGCGTTCCTTCGAAATCATTAATCAAGAGCGCGTATATCGCCAATGCTATTCGCCATTCTGAAAAATATGGTCTGCCAAAAGTTGCGATGGAGGCTGTTGATTATAGTAAGGTGGGTAAGCGGATTAAGGATATTATCGGCGTTATTCAGCCTCATGATGAACCGGAATATATTCAGGATAAATACAATGTAGAAACTCAGTTTGGATCTCCAAAGTTTATTGATGATCATACCATAGAGTTAAATGGAAAAAATATTACTGCACGGTATTTTGTTATTGCCACGGGCTCTTCTGCCTTTATCCCTCCGATTGAAGGAATAAAAGAGGTTGATTACATAACGAATGTCGAAATATTTTCATTAGAAAAATTACCAGAGTCATTAGTCGTTATTGGTGCCGGGCCCATTGGAATGGAAATGGCACAATCGTTTTATCGATTGGGATCAAAAGTGACGGTTGTTGAAACAACAGATTGTATTCTGCCCAGAGAAGATAAAGATATTTCGTGCTATGTTCATGAGCTTCTTGAAAAAGAAGGTCTGGAGATTGTTGTGAATGCGAGGGTAAATAAAATTGAGAAAAATGCCGGAATCATAAAAATAACAGCCGAGCAAGAAGGGGAGACAAAAGTTATTGAAACCAAAAGTTTATTAGTGTCTACTGGCCGCAAGGCAAATATTGAAGGGTTGGATTTAGAAAAAGCAGGGGTGAAATTTGACCGTACTATTAAAGTGAATAATAAAATGCAAACGACAAAGAAACATATTTATGCTGTCGGTGATGTCGCTGGCGGATATCAGTTTACCCATGTGGCCAGTTATGAAGCCGTTGTGGCTATTTATAATGCCATTCTTAAGATCCCTAAAAAAACGGATTATACCAAAACTCCGTGGTGCACCTATATTGACCCGGAAGTGGCGTCCATTGGTTATAACGAACAGCGTGCTAAAGAAGCGGGCATTGACATCATCAAGCATGTTGAAAAATTAGCGCATAATGACAGGGCTTTAGCTGAAGGGGAGACTAACGGTTTTATTAAGATCTTGATGGATAAAAAAGGAAAAGTAATCGGTGTTCAAATTGTTGGTTTTCATGCAGGCGATCTAATTGCGGAATGGATTCCGGTTTTAAATGGTAACGGTAAATTATCGTTACTCACTGAAGCCATCCATCCCTATCCAACGCTATCGGAAATCAATAAAAATGCCAGTGTTAATTATTTAGTATCAACGATCCCTGCATGGACGAAAAAACTGACTAAAATCCTTTTTGGGTATCAAGGAGTTGTGTAAAAATTATTGCCGCATAATCTCTAGGGAAAAATTTAAAGGGTAAGGGTTTTATAATTAGTATCGTTCTTGTCTATAATTAAGAAATCGGATCAAAAAAATTAGAAAATTATAAAAAAAGGATTTATAAATGAAAACAGCACTTGTTACTGGGGCAAATCGTGGGATTGGATTGGAATTGGTACGACAATTAAAACAGGAAGGGTTCGGTGTGACGGCGGTATGTCGCACAGCATCGGATGCGTTGAAATCTTTGGATGTTGAAATTATTGAAGGGGTTGATGTCAGTCAGGATGCAGGTATGGGAATATTAAAAAATGCTTTGGGAGATCAGCGGAGTTTTGACGTAGTGATTAATAATGCGGGTATTTTAGATTCGGTGGATTTAGAGAATTTAGACTTTGAGAGTATTGAACGCCAGTTTCAGGTTAATGCGGTTGGCCCATTACGTGTTGTGAAGGTGGTTATCCCGATGTTATCAAAGGGGAGTAAAATTATTATGATGACCAGTCGGATGGGGTCGATTGCTGATAATACAAGCGGTTCTTGTTATGGTTATCGCATGTCAAAAGCCGCCTTAAATATTGCATCTGTTTCGTTGGCCAATGATGTCAAAGAAAAAGGCATCGCTGTCGGTATTGTGCATCCCGGTTATGTCAAAACAGATATGACTAATCATACAGGGTATATTGAGCCTGAAGAATCCGCAAAAGGAATTCTGGCGCGTATAGAAGAACTAACGTTAGAAAATAGCGGCACATTTTGGCATTCTAATGGAGAACAATTGCTATGGTAAATATTTGGTGGGGACATTTATGAAAGAAGTAGACATGTACAAACCTCTGAAGAAATTTTTAGAAACACAGAGGTATACTGTGCATTCTGAGGTGGAGAGCATTGATGTTATGGCTCAAAAGGGGGATGAAGTATTAATTGTTGAGATGAAAACGAGTTTTAATCTTCAGCTGGTTTATCAACTTATAGAACGGCTTAAAATTACGGATCAAGTGTATGCCTATGTTCCCCTGGAAAAGGGAGGGCGTTGGCCAAAGTCTTACAAAAGAATGTGCGCCCTTTTGAAGCGTTTGCATTGTGGCCTTTTAACTTTAGATCAACATACAAAAAAACATGTTGTTATGGAATTTGAGCCTGGATTTTTTAGGGCGCGTAAAAACTACGTAAAGAAAAAATTGGCCTTAAAAGAATTTGAAGGGCGGAGCATTGATTTAAATCAAGGGGGAAGCACGAAGGAGTTATTGTTCACATCGTATAAAGAAAAGGCGATTAGTGTCGCGATGTATTTGTGGGAATATGGGGCATCATCGACGCGAGAGATCAGAACAAAACTTAATATAGAAAAAACAGTGGACATTTTAAATAAAAATTATCAGTATTGGTTTGAACGTGTTTCTAGAGGGGTGTACAGAATAACCCCGGAATTTGAATTTTTTCGATTAAAGTATCAGAAAAAAATAAATAAATTGACTAAGAGAAAGGGGTAAAAGTGATTGAAGTTAATGAGTATTTTGAAGGAAGGGTAAAGTCCTTTGTTATTAATTCCAGTGAAAATAAAAAAACCGTAGGTGTTATGGAGCCAGGTGAGTATGAATTTAATACCGAGACAAAAGAAATTATGACGGTTGTTTCCGGTGAGCTATCAGTATATTTTCCTGAATATGACGAATGGGAAGATTTTGGTACGGGTGCGTCTTTTGATATTCCCGCGCAATCAAAATATAAGGTGAAAGTTTCACAAGATACAGCGTATCTTTGTGAATATGAATAAAAATTGAATTTTAAAACCTGGGGATAATACCAATTTCGTTAAATAATGACCAAAATTCATTTTGTTTGTCTCGACGATTCAACGAGACACAGCAACTTTAAAATAGAGCAATTATTTAATGGATTTGGTATAAATATGGTTTTAAAAAATTAAATCCACTTCTAATAAAGGGGTGGATTTTTTCTATAATGAGGGCGTTCGTTGGATTTTTATGACAGCGGGAATTCCCTGTCTGTGAAGGCGGGGATGAGAGCAACTCCGGCGTTTAATTCGCTGGACAAGCGAAGCTTGAATTTTAACAGATTAAATTTTAATTGTTGACAATATATTAGAATATGCTAATATTCTAATGTTAGGAAAATTGAATATGAAAAATGAGCAAGAAACAAATACGTTCGCGGTTGCGGCCAGGATGCTTAAATCGGTGGCCCACCCAGTAAGAATTGAGATTATAAATCTTTTAGTAAAGAACAAAAGTCTCTCAGTAAATGAAATAAAAAATAGTTTGAAGATTACGCAATCTATGACTTCACAACATTTAGGAGTTCTTAAGAATGTAGGGATTTTGGAATGTGATAAACAGGCGAATGTCTGTTATTACTCTATACGCAATAAGAATATTTTAAAACTCCTTGATTGTGTAGAACGTTGCGCGAAAGAGCGCACTATTTAGGGTTTGCAAATAATACCAAATCCATTAATTAATTCCTGATTTAATTTTACTTGTCTCGACGTTTTTGCGAGTAAGTAAGCTTTTTAAATGAGTCCTTATTTAATGGAATTGGTATAAACAGCAGGCACGCTTAAGCTACTCAATCGGGGGCGTATAAATCATTAAAT
Organism: uncultured Planctomycetales bacterium; assembly: GCA_964541845.1. Taxonomy (GTDB): domain Bacteria; phylum Omnitrophota; class Gorgyraeia; order Zapsychrales; family Zapsychraceae; genus CAZIRV01. The sequence goes on along the minus strand of CAZIRV010000001.1, from coordinate 20,106 downwards.
AGGTTATTTCTTTACAAACTTTTAGAGTATAACAAGGAAATCAGGAGGTTAGACATGCTGAAAAAAATTATTTTATATTCATTGAATCATCCCAAAATAATCATGGGGATCAGTATCTTATTGTTCGTATTGGCCTTAGGGCAGTTTCCGAAGATTAAAGTGGATACGGATCCTGAGAATATGTTGCCGTCAAATGCTCCGGTCCGTGTTTTTCATCATGAAACAAAGAAGGAATTTTCACTTTATGATTTTGTCGTCCTTGGCATTATTAATGAAAAAGACCCTAATGGGGTTTTTAATCCGGGAACACTAAAAAAAATATTTTCATTAACAGAGGACATAAAGAAGATAAAAGGGGTCATCGCGAATGAGATTGTTTCCCTGTCAACAAAGGATAATATTGAACAAGCTGAATTAGGGAGTGTGCGTTTTCAGTGGTTGATGGCAGCGCCACCGGATACTCAGGAGGAGGCCATTAAAATACGTGATGAAGCGATGGACAACCCTCTATTTAAGGGAAGTGTCGTTTCTGATGATGGAAAAGCAATAGCCATATATATTCCGATTGAGAAAAAAAATATGAGTTATGAGGTCGCGACTGAAGTTCGAAAAATGACGAAAAAGTATGTTGGGGCGGAAAAATATTATATTACAGGACTACCTGTTGCTGAGGATCAATTTGGAGGAGAGATGTTTAAACAAATGGCAATCTCCGCGCCTTTGGCAGGACTGATTATTTTTCTTTTAATGTTGTTCTTTTTTAGATCAGCAAAACTGGTTATTGCCCCTATGATTGTGGCTATATTGACGGTTATTGTTACGATGGGGTTGCTCATAGGATTTGGGTATCCCGTACATATTATGAGTTCCATGATTCCGATATTTTTGATGCCGATCGCGGTTTTGGACTCTGTGCATATTTTGAGTGAATTTTTTGATAAATATAAGAATTTCGGGGATCGTAAAAAAACGATTAGTTTTGTTTTAGAAGAATTATTTACTCCGATGCTTTTTACCTCTCTGACATCAGCGGTTGGTTTTTTCTCTTTATCATTTTCACCTATTCCACCTGTTCAGGTTTTTGGTATTTTTGTGGCTATTGGTGTGATGATAGCCTGGGTTTTAACTATTCTTTTAGTGCCCGCGTATATCATGTTATTGGATGAAAAGACTTTTAATAATTTTGGTCATGTCGTAAAAGATGAAAAACCGCATTTTATTGACAAGGTGCTTACAGGGGTACGAGATATCAGTATGAATAAATTTAAAATGGTTTTGGGGATAACGATTGTTCTTATTGTAATTTCCATTTATGGGATAAGCCTTATTCAAGTTAATGATAACCCTGTTCGATGGTTTACGCCAGGGCATCCCATTAGGGTTGCTGATCGTATACTTAACAAACATTTTTCAGGAACATATGAGGCCTATTTAGTCCTAGACGCTAAAAATAAAAAGGATGAAATATTTTTACATCCCGAGATGCTTCGGTATGTTGAAAAATTACAAAATAAATTAGTAAATAGTCCTTATGTAGGGAAAACAACCTCATTGGCGGATATTGTTAAAAAAATTTATTATGAATTATTAGGAGGAGATAAGAAAAACGATGTTATTCCTAAAACCAAAGCCGCGGTTGCCCAGAGTCTTATTTCATTTGAGAATTCTCATAAGCCTGATGATTTGTGGCATCTAGCCACACCAGATTATTCAAAATTGAATATTTGGTTACAACTTAAAACGGGTGATAACAAAAATATGAGCAAAGTGGTAGAGTTGACGAAACGATATATTAAGAATAATCCTCAGCCATTTGCATTTCAATATAATTGGGCTGGGCTAACCTATATCAATGTTGTTTGGCAGAATAATATGGTCTCCGGTATGTTACGGAATTTCTTGGGGTCGTTTGTGATTGTATTTTTCATGATGTTATTTCTATTCCGATCTTTCATGAAGGCCATTATCTCCATGGTTCCGTTAACCGTTACAATTGTTTTTATTTATAGTTTGCTTGGATTTTTTGGAAAAGATTATGATATGCCTGTGGCTGTTTTGTCCGCATTGACATTAGGATTGTCCATTGATTTTGCTATCCATTTTATTCAACGATCTGATGAAATTCAGAAAGAAACAGGGAATTGGAGTGAGACAACGAAAGAAATGTTCGGAGGTCCTGGAAGGGCTATTATGCGTAATGCCCTTGTGATTGCCATTGGATTTTTACCATTATTGGCCGCGCCTCTTATGCCTTATAAAACGGTTGGATTTTTTATGTTTATGATTATGGCTGTTTCCAGTGTTGCGACGTTGTTGATTATTCCGTCAATGATTTCGTTTAGTCCGTTAAAATTTTTTAAACGTCAAAAATAATAATTTGGCATTGGTATAAAAAGGAGGCAAGAAAATGAAAAAATTGATGGGTATTATGGTAGTTTTATTTTTAGGGATGGGTTCTTATGTTCAAGCTCAAGAATTATCTGTTAATGAAATTGTAACGAAGGCAAACTTAGCGGCTTATTATGAAGGGAAAGACGGACTATCAGATGTGAAAATGACTATTACCGATTCACAAGGAAGAAAACGAGTTCGAGAGTTTCGTATTATGCGTCTTAATATTAAAGAAGGAGGGGCGCAAAAATTCTATGTTTATTTTAAAAAACCTGCTGATGTCGCCAAAATGGTTTATATGGTTTGGAAACATCTGAATAACGATGATGACCGATGGTTATATTTACCGGCCCTGGATTTGGTAAAAAGGATTGCCTCCAGTGATAAACGTTCCAGTTTTGTTGGTTCTCATTTTGTGTATGAAGATATTTCAGGACGGGATATAGAGGATGATACGCATACGTTGGTGGACTCAACAGATCAATTATATAAGATTAAAAATGTACCTAAAAATTTAAAAGGATTGGCATTTGCCTATTATTTTATTTGGATAGATAAAGCCAGTTTTCTTCCTGTGAAAGCAGAATATTATGATAGTAATGATCAACTTCTTCGGAGTATTAAGGCATTAAAGGTTGAAAATATTCAGGGGTATCCAACAGTGGTGAAGTCTATTGCCAAAGATTACCAACGGAAAGGGGAAACGGAGATGGATTTTTCAAATGTTAAATATGATGTAGGATTAACAGAAAATATTTTTGCAGAAAGATATTTACGAAAGGCCCCCACAAAATGGATTCAATAAGGAAATACGCGGTTCAATTATTTATTTTATTCATTAGTCTAATAGCTAGTCCAAACTGGGCAATATCCGCTCTTCCTGAAATGCATGGATTTTTTGAGTTTGATTATGGAGTTAAGGCTAGTGATGATAATACCAAGAGGGATGATTTTAATTTATTTGAACAGCGATTACAGCTTAAATCATCTTATTTTTTCAAAGGAGATCATTATTTGTCAGAAAAAGGGGCCTCGGTCAATTTTAAGGGTGATTTTACTATGGACGAATATTTCTCTGGAAAGACGGAGTTTGATTTAAGGGGATTGAATCTATCTTTAACGCCGTATGATTTTATGGATATGAAGCTGGGGCGTCAGGTGCTTACATGGGGAACAGGGGATTATTTGTTTGTAAATGACCTTTTCCCAAAGGATTACATTTCTTTTTTTTCTGGCCGTAATGATGAATATTTAAAGAAACCTTCGGATGCTTTAAAATTATCATTGTATCCCACGTGGGGAAATGTGGATTTTATTGTTTCAACATTTGAACAAAATACACAAGCAAAAGGGGATCGATTGTCCTTTTTTGATCAGTTTCAAGGAGGTATTGCCGGCATAAACTCTGATAGAGATTTATTAGAACCGGCATTGAAATTGTCGAACAATGAATATTATTTACGCTATTATCGAAGTCTTGGAAGTAATGAATTAGCTTTTTATTATTTTCGAGGGTTTGATAAAAACGCGATAAGTACAAAAAATGAGGCAGCCAGAGAACTGTTTTACCGAAGACTGGATGTCTATGGTTGGAGTGTGCGCGGGCCATTTGCCAATGGAATAGGAAATATTGAATTTGGTTATTATAATTCCCGGGAAGATGCCAATGGCAGTGATCGGTTGATAGCAAATTCAATGGTTAAAATTCTAAGTGGATATGAAAAAGATCTAGGTCATGATTTGAAAGTAGGATTTCAATATTTGTATGAACAAAGACTCAATTATAATAATTACAGTAAAAATTTATTGCCGACAGATTTTGTATTTGATGAGTTTAGACATTTGCTCACACAGCGAATTACCAAGCTGTATAAAAATCAAACCGTCACCGTTTCTTTATTTAATTTTTATTCGCCGTCAGATAAGGATGGGTATATTCGTCCCAGCGTTAGTTATGACGCGACTGATCAGTGGAAACTAAGTTTAGGGGCTAATATTCCTTGGGGTGAAGATGATATTACAGAATTTGGTCAAATGAAGAAGAATAAAAATGTGTATGTGAGAGCAAGGTATAGTTTTTAAAAAAAAGGGGTTATCATGGAAAGAACATTAAGAGGGATTGCTGGAGGGTTTATTTTATTGAGTCTGCTGTTAGCGCATTATGTCAATTCGGGATGGTTATGGTTTACAGTTTTTATCGGCTTGAATTTATTGCAGTCAGCTTTTACAAACTGGTGTCCGATGATGTGGATTCTTAAAAAAGCAGGAGTTGGGAAATAAGCAAAAATAATTTTCCTGTTTTATTTTACATCCTCTCTCAGGAACATAATAAAAATTAGGGAAATCATTTCTGCTTATTTTTTTGGTGAAAGTAGCGGACAACACCAAAATTGTAAAATTGTAAGTTTCCAGTTGAAGCGTCGGAAGTTATCGTGTACAATACATAAATAAAAATTTTTATTTTGAAGTGAAACTGTAAAGGATACAAAGGATTATGAGTCAAGTGACGGTTGGGGTTGATATTGGAGGGACAAATATTAAAGTGGGTTTAGTGGGTTCTTCAGGAAAGATTGTAGCCAGAACTGTATTAAAGACAGAAAGTTGTTCGCAAAATAAAAATAAGTTAATTAAAGCAGTAATCCTTGCTATTGAGGAACTTCTTGAAGAAAAAAGATTGAATAAGAAGAATGTTTTAGGAATAGGGTTTGGGTTTCCCGGGTTAGTAAATCCGGAAAAAGGGATTGTAACGTTCTTACCAAATATTTCGGGATGGAAAAATGTTCCATTGAAGCAAATTATAGCGAAGGAAACAGGGGTTCCAGTCTTTATTGATAATGATGTAAATTTGGTGACATTAGCGGAATGGAAATTTGGTGCGGGAAAGGGAAAAGAGAATTTATTATGTATGACTCTTGGAACAGGGGTAGGCAGTGGATTAATTTTAAACGGACTTTTATATCGAGGGGAAGGATTTGTCGCGGGAGAGTTAGGGCACATGCCATTAAATGAAAAAGGACCTGGTTGTAATTGTGGTGGGGAAGCGTGCTTTGAACGTTATGTGGGAAATCGTTATCTAATGGCCCGAGCCGGTAAAATTTTTAAAAATAAAAATATTCAACTCCCTGATGTTTTTGCGTTAGCAGAGCATGGGAACGTGCGGGCAGTTCAGTTTTGGGAAGAAACGGCTACGCATATCGGGAATGCGTTTGTTGGGGTTGTTAATTTATTGAATCCCAGTTTAATTATTGTTGGTGGCGGGGTATCGAATAATTATAAGTATTTAGGGCCGACTATTAATAAAATTATTAAGAAGCGTGCGATGAAGGTTCAAGCGGGCATGGTAAAAATAGTTAGGGCAAAATTAGGGGATGATGCCGGGATTATCGGTGCACAGGTTTTAGTGAAGGACTCTATTGTTAGGTCGTAGGCATAAATGATACCAATGCTATTAAATAATTACCGAAATTCATTTTGCTTTTCTCGACGCATTAACGAGAATAGCAACTTTAAAATAGTACGACTATTTAATGGCATTGGTATTATTTATGCCTACGACCTAAGGGTTTGTAAATGAATAACCGATACACTTTAAACCATTCGATTGACGGTGCGCTTTATTAAATAGGCACTGGTTATTTTTTACAAATTTTTAAGCGTAAATGAAATTTTCTAAACCCTTTTCTTTTTTTCTTATTCCAATAATAATTCTTTTTTTTTCAACACAAGCTATCGCTCAAAAGCAAGGGGAAAGTGTTGAGTTAAACGGAGATGTGATGGAGTATTCAAAGAATGGGCAGACTGTCATTGCTAGTGGCAACGTCGTTGTTGTGCGTGGAGACACAACTTTAATGGGGGATAGGATAGAGTTTTCTCGTAAAACCAGTATCGCTTATGCTAATGGGAATGTGCGTTTAGTGATGCCGAAAGGCGAAATTGAAGGTAACGAGATGACGTTTAATTTTGCTGAGATGACCGGAGAGTTTCAGGGAGCAAAAATTATTGCGGACCCTTATTATGGAACGGGGAAAACTATTTCAAAGATTAATGAAAATCACATGGTGATGAAAGATGGTTTTATCACTACGTGTGATTATGATAAGCCGCATTATGGGATGGCTTCACGTAAAATGGATATTTACCCTGGAGATAAGATGGTGGCACGGAATGTGCGGATGTTTTTGGGTAAGGTTCCTATGCTGTTTTTGCCACGATTTTCCCAGAGTCTGAAAAATGAAAAGCCGCGAGTTACTTTTACCCCAGGGTTTGATAAAAAATGGGGGATGTTTGTTTTATCTTCCTGGAGATATAATTTAAATAAGAATTTGAAAGGAGTCATTCATCTTGATGCCCGGGAAAAAAAGGATATTGCCTGGGGAGTTGACGTTAATTATAAAACGTCAAATATAGGGGAAGGATCTATTCGAACATACTATATGAATGAACGAAATATTACTTCTAAGCGGTTTTTCCAACCGCGTCCAAGTCCAACTATTGAGCGGGAACGTTTTAGAGTGCAATGGCGGCATAAATGGAAAATTGATAAAAAAACGAATGCTATTATGCAGTATTATAAGTTGAGCGACAGTACTCTTTTGAGGGATTATTTTAGAAGAGAAAATTATAAGGAACCGACGCCGAACACCTTTTTTTTATTAACACGGACGTTGCCAAAAGGGGCGTTAAGTTTTCGAACGGATATACGGGCAAATCGGTTTGAATCATTGGTTGAGCGGCTTCCGGAGTTGCGTTATGATCTTGGGAATCAAGAACTTTGGGGCACAGGTCTTTATCTAAAAAATGTAACTACATATTCAAATTTGATTAAAAAGACTGCCGCTCCGAGTGAGGCGCGGACAAAGACGATGCGCCTGCATACAGATAGTGAATTATCTTATCCAATGAAGATTGGTTTTATAGAGTTTAAGCCTTATATTGGTTCTCAACAGACGTATTATAGTCGGGCTAAAAATAAGGACCAATATAATTCTATTCGAGGAATTTTTAAAACAGGTGCAAGTTTAAGTACGAAATTCTATAAAGTTTTTGATGTTAAGACAAATGCGTTAGGCGTAAATATAAATCGGCTACGTCATATTATTACCCCGAGTATCTCTTATAATTATCAGGGAAACCCAACCATTCCATCTTCACAGTTAGATTCGTTTGATGGTGTTGACAGTCTTTCTAACGTGCATAGCATTAATTTTTCACTTGAAAATAAATTGCAGACTAAACGTAATAGAAAGGTTGTAGAGTTGCTACGTTTTGTTCTAAGTAGTCCTTTTAATTTAAAAGAATCTTCTTCCAAGGGAGGTTTTGGAGCTATTAGAGCAGATATTGATTTTAAACCATTGAATTGGGTGACGTTTTATTTAGACTCTGTTTACGATACGTATAATGACAGGTTAAGTACGGTAAATTTTGATATGTACATCAATGGCGGAAATAAATGGCATGCAAATATTGGAAAGAGATGGAATCGTAACGCGGATGATCAGTTAACAACAGAATTTTTTTATAAACTAAATCCGAAGTGGACGACCAAAACATATATGCGGTTTGATGTCAGAAATGGGATTCTTAAGGAACAGAGATTTACCGTTATCCGAGACATGCATGCCTGGAAAGTGGAAGTTAATTTTAATGAAAGAAGAAAAAGGGGGAACGAAATCTGGATAATATTTCGGCTAAAGGCATTTCCAGATATGGTTCTAGATGTTTTCGGCTCAAGTTTTAATAAACGGAAGGCTGGTTCACAAAGTTCAGAAGGAGAGTAAAAATGAATATAGCAATCGTGGGATCAGGATATGTTGGGTTAGTCACGGGGGTATGTTTTGCGCATATTGGTCATCATGTGATTTGTGTGGATAACATTGCCGAGAAGGTTAAGAAATTGAGGGCTGGGAAAGTGCCTATTTATGAACCGGGTCTTGAAGAACTTTTAAAGAAATATTTAAAAAATAAGAGGCTTTCGTTTTCGACCTCTATTAAATCAGCAGCAAAACAGTCAGAGGCTATTTTTATAGCGGTAGGAACGCCATCAAAGAAAAATGGGGATGCTGATCTAACGTATGTTGAGAATGTGGCCCGTGAAATCGCGCTTAGCATGGATTCTTACAAGCTTATTATTGAAAAATCAACCGTTCCGGCTGAAACAGGCAAGCGTATTGAACGCACCATTAAAGCTAATTTGCCAAAGAAATTTCGAAAAGGAAATAAGGTTACATTAGATTTTGATGTTGCTTCTAATCCGGAGTTTTTAAGAGAAGGCTCTGCCCTGGGTGATTTTATGAACCCTGACAGGGTGGTTATTGGGGTTGAAAGTAAAAAAGCGGAAAAAATTTTAAGAGAAATTTATAAACCGCTTAAGCCTAAAATGGTAGTGACCAATATTAACTCCGCAGAAATTATTAAGCATGCCTCAAATTCTTTTTTAGCAACAAAGATTTCTTTTGCTAATGCCTTGTCGCAAATTTGTGATCGTGTAGGAGCGGATGTTTTGAAGGTAACTGAAGGGATGGGATATGATAAACGTATCGGACGCGCTTTTCTTAACGCGGGAATCGGTTATGGCGGAAGTTGTTTTCCAAAGGATGTGGATGCCTTTATTCGGTTGAGTGAGAAGAGCGGCTATGATTTTAATCTTTTAAAAGAAGTTCGGAATGCGAATGAAGAACAAAAATCTGCTTTTCTTCGGTGTATTGAAGATAAGTTATGGATTATTAAAGGAAAAACCATTGGCATTTTGGGATTAGCGTTTAAACCGGATACAGATGATATGCGTAACGCGCCCTCAATAGATATTATTGAGGAGCTTCAGAGTGAAGGGGCAAAAATTAAAGCCTATGATCCTGAGGCCGTGGCAAATTCCAGGAAAATTTTTAAGGGGATCACGTACTGTAAGGATCCTTACGAGGTGGCGAAGGGGTGTGATTGTTTGTTATTGTTAACAGAATGGGAAGAATTTAAAAAATTAAATTTTAAAAAAATCGGAACATTAATGAAGCAATCCATACTATTTGATGGTCGAAATTTTTACGATGATAAAGATTTAGAAGAAGTTGGATTTGAATACCATGGTATCGGACGGGGGTATGTTAAAAAGGCTTGAAGGGAGACATATGTCAAGAAAAAAAGTTATTGTCATTACCGGAGGAGCAGGGTTTTTAGGCAGTCATCTTTGTGATCGATTTATTGAAGAGGAATGTAGAGTTTTTTGTGTTGATAATTTGATTACAGGAAGTTTAAAGAACATTAAGCATTTGTCTAAAAATAAAAATTTTGATTTTATTAGGCATGATGTTTCTAAGGAGTTTAAAATTCCTGGAAAAATAGATTATATTCTACATTTCGCGTCACCGGCAAGTCCTGTAGATTATTTAAAGTATCCAATCCCTACTTTAAAAGTGGGTTCTTTAGGGACACATAATACTTTAGGTCTCGCGAAATTGAAAAAAGCGCGTTATTTGATTGCCTCAACGTCAGAAGTTTATGGAGATCCGCAGGTTCATCCACAAAAAGAAACCTATTGGGGGCACGTGAATCCTGTGGGGCCACGAGGGTGCTATGATGAGGCCAAGCGTTTTTCCGAGGCCATTGTCATGGGATATCATCGTTATCATAATATTGATACACGAATTCTTAGGATATTTAATACGTATGGACCTCGAATGCGTATTAATGATGGGCGGGTGGTTCCAAATTTTATCTATCAAGCGTCACATAATAAACCATTGACTATTTATGGTAAGGGAAAACAAACAAGATCATTTTGCTATTATTCAGATTTAGTCGAAGGAATCGTTCGTTTGTTATATTCCAATACAAATGATCCTGTTAATGTTGGCAATCCAGATGAATTTACAATTTTGGAATTTGCAAAATTAGTAGTCGAATTATCAGGAACAAAAAGTAAAATTGTTTATGAATCCCTTCCAACCGATGATCCTAAACAGCGGCGCCCGGATATTTCACGAGCTAAAAAATATTTAAAATGGAAACCAAAAGTGAAATTAAGAGAGGGATTGGCTAAAACGATTCAATGGTTTTCTGAAAATGGAGTATAGAGATTTGTAACCGTTCACGGCATATCAAAATGTTTCGCTGGAATGGCAAAATAGATGTGGAGGTTATTTATGGAGAAGGAAGATTTAGTAAATTTTGAGAAAGAAATTGCAGATATTTTTGGGCAAGGAAAAATCAAGGCCCCTGTCCATTTACGTGCTGGGCGGGAAGAGCAATTAATCAAGATTTTTAAGGATGAACATATCGGGGATGATGATTATATTTTTGGTTACTGGGATACGCATGAGCTTGCCCTTCTAAAGGGGGTCCCTCGGGAAGAAGTCAAGCAGGCTATTATGGATGGAAAAAGTATTGCATTATGTTTCCCGGAATATAAGATGTTTTCTTCCGGTATTGTGGGGAGTTTAATGGGAACAGCCGTCGGCGCGGCATGGTCTTTAAAAAAGAATAATAAAAAAGGACGGGCCTATATTTTTTGTGGAGAGATGTCAGCTGAAACAGGGATTTTTCATGAATCGGTTAAGTATGCTGTTAACTTTGACTTACCGGTTACATTTATTGTTTGCGATAATGGCTTAAGCGTTATGACAGATACCCGGGCAGTTTGGGGAAGTGATGAACCTTGGTTTAAAGGGACAAAGTTTGAAAAAAAAATCATTTATTTTAAATATAAAAATGGTTATCCTCATTCGGGTTTGGGGCGGTTAATAAAATTTTAGCCTTTAAAAGGGGAATTTTCATATGAAGTATTTTGATGAATTAAAACGAACGATGGAGTGGATTGCGGAGCAACCTAAAACATTATTTGTTGGACAAACAGTGGCTGGACCGGGGACATTTATGTTTCAAACATTAAGAGATATCTCTCCGGAAAAAACATTGGAAATGCCTATTAACGAAAGTTTTCAAATGCAGTTTACTATTGGATTGGCGTTAGATGGATATATTCCTATTTCGGTTTATCCCCGACAGAATTTTTTATTATTAGCTACTTCTGATATGGTCAATATGTTGGATAGAATTCCAGCTATGAGTGACAATCAGGTGCTTCCAAAAGTAATTATTCGTGTTGCTTCCGGGCCGTATAAGCCTGTCCATCCCGGATATCAGCATATTGGGAATTACGCGGAAGGTTTTCGTAAAATGTTTAGCTGGATTGAAGTGGTGGAATTGGAAGAACCCGAAGAGGTTTTTCCTGCCTATAAGGATGCCTATGAGCGTAAAGACAATAAATCCACCTTAATCATCGAGCATGGAAATTATTATAATGACAAATAATCAAAGGAGTAGGTGATATGAATATTCTTATTACAGGTGGGGCGGGATATTTGGGTTCGATTATGGTTCCACAGTTGCTTAAAGAAGGGCATAAGGTGACAGTTGTTGATAATTTTATGTTTAATCAAACATCTTTGCTGGATTGTTGTATTAATCCGGATTTAACAATTATTCGGGGAGACACACGTGATAAGGTTTTAATGGAAAGATTGATGAAAACAGTGGACGCTATTTTTCCTTTAGCGTGTTTAACGGGCGCGCCTTTATGCGCTAAAGAACCCAGGGCGGCTGAGGAAATTATTTTAGAGGCAGTACGGATGATTTTAGATTTACGAAGCAAAGACCAAATGGTGATTTATCCAACAACGAATAGCGGGTACGGGATTGGTGAAAAAGGAATTCATTGTACCGAAGAAACCCCGTTACGCCCGGTATCGCTTTATGGAAAACTCAAGGTCAATGCCGAAAATGCTATTTTGAATTCCGGAAATGGGATTACGTTACGATTAGCAACAGCTTTTGGTGTGAGCCCCCGTATGCGACTGGATTTGTTGGTGAATGATTTTGTTTATCGGGCTGTTTATGACCGTTTTATTGTTCTTTTTGAGGCACATTTTAAACGAAATTTTATTCATGTAAGAGATATAACCAACGCGTTTATTCATGCTTTGAATAATTTTGATACGATGAAGAATGAACCTTATAATGTGGGGTTAAGTGACGCGAATTTAAATAAAGCCGAACTTTGTGAAGAGATTAAAAAATTGGTTCCGGAGTTTTATTTTGTTGAGTCCAATATTGGAGAAGACCCGGATAAACGGGATTATATTGTCAGTAATGAAAAAATAGAGAAAACGGGTTTTAAACAACAGGTTTCGCTTTCTGTCGGTATTCAGGAACTTGTTAAAGCGTATCAAATTATTAAACGTAATCAGTACGCAAATATATAAAAAATTTGTAACCGTTCCCACGGAATATCCCGTGGGAACGGTTACAAAAATTGTAATTCACATAATGATATAATTCGAGGCGGGTCTTGCGCCCGCCCGCTAAACAATAATATGTCCAAATTAGATATCCTTTTTATCCAGCCAAATTCTTCTCGTAAAGTTTATCAGGATTTAAGCAATGATTTTACGGCCATTGAACCTCCTATTTGGGCGGGGATGTTGGCTAGTCATTGTCTCAAACATGGTTTCGGAGCTGAGATCATTGATGCCGAGGCCTTGCGTTTGGATGACACACAGACGGTCGCGAGGATAACAGAATTAAATCCTCGTGTAGCGTGTATTGTTGTCTATGGACAACATCCCAGCGCAAGTTCTCAGAGTATGACAGGGGCTGTGTCACTGGCCGAAGAGTTAAAGAATACGGACTCCAACATAAAGATTCTTTTTGTGGGGGGGCATGTGGCAGCCTTGTCACGGGAAGTGATGCAACGGCATTCTTTTGTGGATATGGTTTGTCAGAATGAAGGCGTTTATACGATATCAAATCTTTTGAGGACTAATCTGGAAGATAAACTCGAAAAGGTTGATGGGCTGGGGTTTCGTCGGGATGGAGAAATACTATTAAATAAACCTTCCCCTATTGTTGCCAAACAAGATTTAGGGATTGAACTTCCGGGAATGGCCTGGGATAAGCTGCCGATGGATAAGTATCGAACAGCACTGTGGCACGCTCTTCCAAATAATTCTGTTAGAAAACCATTTGCGTCGCTCTATACGAGCCTGGGTTGTCCTATGCGCTGCACATTTTGCATGATTAATATTATAAATCGTCAGGAAAATGAGTATGCTGATGGTAGTGCGGTATTTCGTTATTGGGAACCAGAATTCATTATTAAAGAATTTGATCGATTCGCGAAAATGGGGATTAAAAACATTAAAATTGCTGATGAGCTTTTTGTTTTAAGAGCCGATCATTTTATGAAATTATGCGCGTTGATTATTGAGAGGGGTTATGATTTTAATATTTGGTGCTACGCGCGTGTGGATACGGTTAAGGAAAAATATTTGGAAACTCTGAAGAAGGCGGGGGTCAATTATCTCGCGTTGGGAATAGAAAGTGCTAATCCTCGTGTGCGTAAGGATGTCACGAAGGGGCGATTTGAAGATGTGAATATTCGTGAGGTCGTCCAAAAAATTCATGATTATGATATCGATGTAGCCGCTAATTATATTTTTGGTCTTCCCGAAGATGATTTGGAATCAATGCAAGCAACATTAGACTTGGCTTTGGATTTAAATACCTCAATGGCTAATTTTTATTCCGCCATGGCATATCCGGGCAGCCCTCTTTATGGGATTGCGAAAGAAAAAGGGTGGCCGTTACCGGATACTTATCAAGGATATTCACAGCATTCATATGAAACATTACCGTTGCCGACAAAATATCTAACGGCTGAACAGGTGTTGGCTTTTCGGGATAAGGCATGGATGAAGTATCATACAAATTCGGAATTTTTGAAGTTATTAAAAGAAAAATTCGGTCAGGTAGCGGTTGATGAAACCTTGAAATCAACACAAATTAAATTGAAACGTAAAATTTTGGAGTAAGGGAAAGCAAGGAGCTTTCCTAAACTACGGAAAATCATCAGAATTACTGTTGAAGATGATTTTCTGGAGGGAGTATACGTCTTATGATTATTAGCAGAACTCCGTTTCGTATGTCTTTTTTTGGTGGAAGCACTGATTATCCGGCCTGGTTTGAGAATCATCCAGGGGCTGTGCTTGCCACGACGATTAATAAATATTGTTATATTACCTGTCGTTATTTGCCTCCTTTTTTTGACCATAAATCACGGATTATTTATTCCAAAATGGAACATGTCAAAAAAATAGATGAAATTGATCATCCTTCTGTGCGGGAAGTATTGCGTCATTTAAAAATTCGTCAGGGAATAGAAATTCATCATGACGGAGACTTGCCGGCAAGAACAGGGCTGGGGTCAAGCTCCTCATTTACCGTGGGACTTTTAAACGCGCTTTATGCTTTGCAAGGGAAAATGTTGACCAAGGAAGATTTGGCCCGGGAAGCTATTTATATTGAGCAAGAAATGTGCCATGAAAATGTGGGATGTCAGGATCAGACTTTAGCGGCTTATGGGGGATTTAATTGTATTGAGTTTGGTGGGGCTGATCATCTTCAGGTCAGGAAAGTGACCCTTCCTCAGGAACGCCTTAAAAAATTGCAAAGCCATTTATTATTATATTTTACAGGGTTTTCACGTACCGCTTCAAAAATCGCGGCACATCAGATTAAGAATATTCCTAAAAAAATAACAGATCTTAAAATCATGTATGAAATGGTTCAACAGGCCACGGATATTCTTAATGGGGGAAATTTGAAAGATTTTGGAGAATTGTTGCATGAAAGCTGGAAATTAAAGCGGGGACTATCTGATAAAGTTTCTACCGCGCATATTGATAATTTATATGATAAAGCCAGACGGGAAGGAGCTATTGGTGGAAAGATTTTAGGTGCTGGTGGAGGAGGGTTTATTTTATTTTTTGTTTCTCCTTCTAAGCAAAAGACATTTAAGGAAAAATTCAGGAAATTATTACAAGTCCCATTTAAATTTGAAAATTTGGGAAGTCAGATTATTTTTTATCAACCGAATGGTGGGTGATTTTTGATCAATCCCACTTCGGAAGTGGGATTGAGGGTGAGGTGGGATCGAGGTTGGTATTGTGATTATGAAAAATATTGATGTGTTTATTCTTTGCGGAGGGTTGGGGACGCGCTTGCGGAGTGTGACCGGAGAGGCTCCAAAGGTAATGGCAGAGGTTGGGGGCAAGCCTTTTTTAGATGTCGTTATTGAATATTTAAAGCAGCAAGGGTTTCAGCGCGTTATTTTGTGCACGGGGTATCAGGCAAGTGTTATTGAAGAATACTATCGAAAAAATTTTTTTGGTTTGTCGATTGAATTTTCAAGAGAGCAAGAGCCTTTGGGAACCGGAGGGGCTTTAAAAAATGTTCAAACATTTATCCAAAGTGATCTATTTTTTGTTTTAAATGGAGATTCTTTTTGTCCCGTTGATTTTAAGAATTTTTTAAATTTTCATAAGGATAAACAAACTTTAGCCACTTTATCAGTATCGAGAGTTGATGAAAGTAAAAAGTTTGGCGGCGTTGCTCTTGATGAAACAAATAAAATTACGGGATTTCATGAGAAAGAAGAAGGAAATAATTACCCATATGTTAATGCCGGAGTTTATTGTCTGAGTAGAAATATTTTTTCTTTAATGCCTGAGGAAAAAAAGTTTTCTTTAGAGTATGATTTTTTTCCAAAAATGGTTAAAGAAAATATATATGGATTTTTTGTTGAAAAAAGTTTTTTTGACATTGGAACACCGGAAAGATTAAAAAAAGCCAGGAAGGAAATATAAAGTGGAAAATACAGCATCATTATCTAAAAAATCAAAATTCAGGGTTCCTTTTGGGACGGTTTCTATAACGGATGACGCGCGTAAATTGATTGATCAGGCATTAGAATCGAAATGGGTGACGCGCGGAAAATATGTTCAGGAGTTTGAAGAAAAATTTGCGGCAATTTTTGGGGTAAAACACGCCGTCGCGGTCAGCAGCGGAACCGATGCCGATGCCATTGCCTGCGCGGTGTTGTATGATTTTGGTGCCCGGCGAGGGGATGAAATTATTATTCCGGCATTGACTTTCGTGGCAACAGGAAATGCCGTTCTTCAGGCAGGATTTATGCCGGTTTTTGTGGATGTAGAGCGCCAAACGCTTAATATTAATCCGGATAAAATTGAAGAAGCGATTACATCCAAAACACGCGCGATCATGCCTGTCCATTTGATGGGAAAACCGGCAGCAATGGATAAAATTAAAGCTATTGCAAAAAAATATAATTTACATATTATTGAGGACGCGGCCGAGGCGCATGGAGCGGAATATAAAGGGCAAAAAATCGGCTCCATCGGAGATATGTCCGCGTTTAGTTTGTATGCCGCGCACATTATTACGACCATTGAAGGGGGAATTATTATAACGGATAATGATCAGATGGCTGGCGCCGCGCGATCTTTACGGAATCATGGAATCGTGAATAAATTTGAGTTTTGCCGAATAGGATTTTCTTCCAAGATGAATGAGATTGAAGCGGCCGTTGGACTTGGGAATATTGCTGTTTACGCGGATATTTTAGGGCGACGCCGAAGAAATTTACTTTATCTTATTGAGAAATTTAAACTTTTTGAAGAGCATTTTATTACTATTCAGGAAGGCTCTGATGAAAAAATCGGACCGCACGCGTTCTCCATTATTGTCCGTAAAAATGCCCCGTTTACCAAGGATGAATTTGTATCTTATATTGAACAGCAGGGTGTTGATTCGCGCAATCTTTTTTATTCTATTCCAACGCAGTGTCCAAGTTACGCGTTTTTAGGAAAGAAAACAGGAGATTTTCCCGAAGCCGAATACTGCTCTAATAATGGCACGCATATCGGTATTCATCAGGATATTAAATTGGAAGACCTGGATTATGTAGCCGAAGTGGTTGAAAGGTTTTTGCAAAAAAAATAGTGTAACTTCTCAGGAGGGGTGTCATTGCGAGTGAGCCGTACAATAAATCAAGGTGACGAAGTCCTGACGTTTCAGTCGCGATGCCGACTCCAAAGAGACGTCGGAACAATCTTATATTAAAAAAGATTGTTGCGTCGGCTTGATAATTTTGTATACCTCCTCGGAATGACACTAGATCTGAGTAGTTATAAAATAGTAATGAATGACAAAGCCCTCCTGATCATTATTTCTTACAATCAACTTGAATACACCCGTCAGTGTATTGAAAGTATCCGGAAAAACACAATATACCCGCATCAGATTCTTATCGTTGATAATTGTAGTAATCAAGAAACAGTTGCTTATCTGAATTTTTTAAAAAATCAGGATATTGTTGAAGTTATTTTTAACAAGGAAAATCAGGGATGGATTGGAGGGGTGAATCAAGGATTAGCTTATAGGGATAGTCCCTATTATTGTGTGATGAATAACGATATTGTGGTTTATCCCGGGTGGCTGAAAGAGATGGTCAGTATTGCTGAGAAGGAGAAAAATATCGGTTTAGTTAATCCTGAGTGGGAAGTTTCTAAAAAATATAAAAAAAGCTATCAGGACTTTTTTGAGGAAAAAATTTTCCCGGAGAAAGGCCTCTATATTGAAACAGACTGGATGCGGGGTTTTTGTTTTTTAATAAAACAAAGTGTTGTTCAGCATATTGGGGGATTGGATAAAGTTTACGGGGCAGGTTATTATGATGACTGGGACTATTCCGTGCGCGCGATTCAGGCAGGGTATAAATGTGTCCGTGCGCGGGGAGCGTTTGTCTACCATTGTAAAAATATTACCTTTGCCGGACTTTTAAAAAAATTTGAATATGATGAAAATTTTAATCGAAACAAGGCTTTGTTTTATAATCGGTGGGGGCGCCCTTTAAGGGTTCTGGTGATTTATACGGAAGATTTGATGTTGCATAAAGAGAACGTCCTGGAAATTGTACATACGCTTTTAAAAGAACAGGACAATATATTTTTTTCGCGTACTTTCGATGAACCGTTGATTACGCACACTAATTGTATTCAAAAAATAATATCGTCTTCGATGATTCCATGGAATATATGGGGATCCTTTATTAATAATCGAAGGCGCGCGGTACGGAAAAGATATAATGTTGTTTTATGTTCAGAAAATGTGGCAAAAAAGGTTAAGCGATTTTCCTGGTTAACCGATCAATACGCTATTTTATCTCTGGATAAATGTCCCCAAAAAGAATTATTGGAAAAAATCAGAAATTTAAAACAATATAGATGAGGATTTTTTGTGCGCATAGGCGTTAATTGTCGGTCATTTTTAAATAAAAACTACACAGGTATCGGGAGGTATGCTTTTAATCTTATTCGGTCACTTAGTGCTATTGACGATGAAAATGAATATTACCTTTACGCGAAAAAAAGTATTTTCAGCCTTCATAAAAGAGTGCCTTCTATAAAAGCTGAAAATTTTTTTCTTAAAGTGGATTATTATAATTCAGGATTACAGGAAACTCTGGGCAATGTAGATATTTATCATTCTCCAAGCCCGGATTCTCTTGATATTGAAGGGGTCAAAATTATAGTTACAGTGCATGATCTTATTTTTAAAACATTTCCCCAGGGGCATACGCAGAAGACCATAGAGTCTACGGAGAGGCAATTCCGTCATATTGTAAAAAGCGCTTCAAAAATTATTTGTGTGTCCCAAAATACGATTGACGATTTATATAAATATTTTGATCTTGAAAAGAATCAGGCGGCATTAGTATATCAGGGGGTCGATAAGGGGGTGTTTTATCCGATGGAGTGGGAGGAGAATTTTTTAGCTAAAAAGGTTATTCGTTCTAAAGGAATTGATGGAAAGTTTGTTCTTTCCGTAGGAACCATTGAGCCCCGGAAAAATTTGGAGAATTTGATTTATTCGTTTAATATTTTAAAAAGCAGGAAAAAATTTGATGGAAAATTAGCTATTGTTGGAATGAAGGGGTGGATGAGTGAAGGAATCGCGGCACTGGTGCGTAAACTGGAATTAAAAAATGATATTATATTTTTGGGGTATTTGTCGGATGTTGAACTTCGTTATTTTTATAATAACGCAGAGGTTTTTGTTTTCCCGTCTTTTTATGAAGGTTTTGGTTTTCCGATTATTGAGGCATTCTGTTGTGGAGCGCCGGTTGTAACCTCCAATGTTTCTTCTTGTCCTGAAATTGCCCAGAATGCGGCGCTTATTACAGATCCGTATAAACCTTCAGATATTGCGGAAGCCATAGAAAAAATTCTTCATGATGATAAATTCAGAAGAGGTTTAAGAGAAAAGGGCTTTGTTCGTTCTGTAGATTTTAGTTTTCGTAAAATGGCGAAGGAGACCCTGGAGGTGTATAAAGAAGTTTATGAAATGTAGTATTAGCGGTTTTATGATCGCGCGTAACGCGATAAAATTTAATTATCCTGTCCTGGAATCCATTCAGTCCATTTTGCCTATTTGCGATGAATTCATTGTTAATGTCGGGGATTCTGAAGACGACACGCTCAACTTGATTCAATCGCTGCGTAGCAGTAAGATTCGTATTATTCAAAACACTTGGGATAAGACGCAGGGGAAGGAAGTGCTGTCTTTTCAGACAAATCTGGCGTTACAGGAGTGCAAAGGAGACTGGGCGTTTTATTTGCAGTCTGATGAGGTGATTCATGAAGCGGATTTGACGCGTTTAAAAAAGAAAATGAGGCAATATGTTGATGATGAATCCGTGGACGCTTTGCGTTTTAAGTGGCTGCATTTTTATGGAAGTTATTACCGCTATCGCGTTACAGGAGTGCAAAGGAGACTGGGCGTTTTATTTGCAGTCTGATGAGGTGA